>JAVKSW010000277.1:0-4366 GCA_039583505.1 Bryobacteraceae bacterium
GACGTGGAAACGTCTCTCATTGAACGCTTTCTCTACCCTAAATTCGGCCCCGGCCAGATGTGGGAAGAAGTCGCCAAGCGCGTCCGGGAACGCGGTGGGCAGATCTCTACGGATTGGTCCGTCGAAGAAATTCAATGTGCCGAGACCGAACGCGCCGGGAGCCGCGTCGCCGCCGTCCTCGCCCGAAACACCGTCACTGGCGAAATGCGCCGCTTTACCGGCGATTTCTTCTTTTCCACCATGCCGGTCAAGGAATTGATCGCCGACATGAATCCGCCCGCCCCGGCGGCGATTCGGGAAATCTCGGACGGTCTCATGTACCGCGATTTCATCACCGTCGGTGTCCTGTGCGAGCGCATCAAGTTGCGCGAATCTTCCGGTGAACTCGTGCAGGATAACTGGATCTATATTCAGGAGCCCGACGTGTTGGTCGGACGTCTGCAGATATTCAATAACTGGAGTCCGTTCATGGTTGCGGATCCGGGCAAGATCTGGATCGGTCTGGAGTACTTCTGTAATGAAACCGACGAGCTTTGGCGCAGGTCCGATGCCGAGATGATTGAACTTGCCAAGTCGGAGTTGGCCTCCATGAACATGCTCGATCCCGGAGACGTCCAGGATGCAACTGTCATCCGTATGCCAAAGACTTATCCCGCCTATTTTGGTACCTATAATCGCTTTGACGAAATCATCTCCTGGGTGAATCAGATCGACAATCTCTTCCTGGTCGGCCGCAATGGCATGCACAAGTACAACAACCAGGATCATTCGATGCTCACCGCCATGACCGCCGTCGACAACATCCTCGCAAATATTCGTAACAGGGATAATCTATGGGCCCTCAACACCGAGCAGGAGTACCATGAGGAGAAGCAGGATAGTGAGCCCGACGCGAGTTCGGAGGAGCTTACGCGACAGGCCGCTCACTCGCTGAAATCCAGCTAGCTGCAACGCTGGCCACGTAGAGGATTACCTCAGTCGTTGTCTGGGCTTGCTTTGAGCTTTCTCCAATGCTATTTCCCGATGCCGCTCCTCATGCTGCCGCCGCCATGCTCCTGAATGACCAGTTGAATGCTCCTGCGGTCCGCACCGGCGAATTGCAGCCGCGGATCAAACTGCCGCTCCGCGCATCACGCAACATACTGCTCTTCTTCCTATTCTTCGCGGTTGCGGTGGCGCTGCAGGTCTGGAGTGGCGCCTACCGCGCCGAATTCGGCGGCTATCCCGATGAGCCCGCCCACTACGTAACTTCACTCATGGTGCGCGAATACATCACGGGCCCCAGCCCTCTTTCGCCCATGCAATTCGCGGAGAATTATTACGCCCACTACCCGAAAGTGGCGTTCGGCCACTGGCCGCCGCTCTTTTACGTCGTCCAGGCGCTATGGATGCTGCTGTTCTCTCCCTCGCGTGTTTCCGTTCTGCTGGAGCTTGCCGCCACCACTGCGTTACTCGCTTACGTTGTCTATGCCGAGGTGCGGCGCTGGTTTCGCCTGAATGGGTCCAGTTGGAGCGCAGGCGTGCTGGCCGGCCTGCTGCTCATCGCTGTCCCTGTGATCCAGATTTGTACCAACGAGGAAATGGCGGAATCGCTGCTGATCCTTTGCTGCTTTTTAAGCGTAATTTATTTCACGCGGTATCTCGATTCCGAGCGCTGGCAAGATAGCCTGTTGTTCGGCGTCTTCTTCTCGCTCGCGGTCTTGACTAAGGGAAGCGGCTGGCTGCTGGTGCTGGTACCTCCGGTCGCCCTGTTGCTGACACGTAAGCTTCGGCTGCTGTTTCAGCGTACATTCTGGCTCTCTGCGGGGGTCGTTGCAGTGTTATGCTTGCCCTGGCAGTTGAGCACGTTGCGTCTCGCCGAGCGTGGCTGGACGGGCGGCACCCAGCCCAGTCTGCACTACACCATTCCTGCGCTCCGACAGTTCGCCCTCATTTTCATCCAGATAATCGGTCCCTTTCTCGGGTTCGTGATTGCCATCGGTCTTGTGGTCAAGGTGCTCGCCCCCATGTTCCGAAAGCCTGTTGCCTCGGGTCCGGCGGGAATGGCCGCCTTCGTGTTCGCGGTTTGGGTTTTTCATTCCGTTGTCCCTGCGGGAGTGGAAGATCGCAAGATGGCGATCGCCGTTCCGGCTCTCATCCTTTTCCTGTTTGCGGGAGGGTTTTGGCTGGCTGACCAGCTTCCCCTGCGGGGCCGCTTCGCGCATTGGCGGTACAGTATCGTTTTGGCTGCGACGGCCGCCTTCTTCCTGGTTCAGACCTTCGCCGTCCCCTCCAGAACGCATTTCGGCTATCGCGAGGCTGCCCGATTCATCACGACCAATCCTCAATTCCGCGGGGCGACAATCCTGGTCTCCTCCGGATCTATCGGCGAAGGTTTGTTGATTTCTGAGATTGCCATGCGCCAGCCGAGACCGGTGGACACCGTGGTCCGCGGAACGAAAGCCTTGGCTCGTGTCGACTGGGAAGGCTCCCATTACGAAAGCCTTTTCTCCAAGCCGGCCGATATCCTCGCCTATCTGGATCGCAACGGCATCGACCTGGTCGTGACCGACACCTTCATGAGTGGAAATGAGTTCCCGCACAACCAGCTTTTGACCCAAACCATTCAGCAGTCGGGGCTTTTCCAGGCGATCGGAACCTTTCAGGGGTCTCCGCAGGCCGCGGGAGAGGTCCGCCTGTACCGGTTTGCTCACCGATGAGCGTTACGACCGCATCGACATTGCTTCAGGAAGTACCGGTACGGTTCATATCTGATTTGCCAGCTATAATTTCCCCATGAAGGTCGTAATCCTGTGCGGTGGGTTGGGCACACGCATGCGCGAGGAAACCGAATTTCGTCCGAAACCCCTCGTCGACGTAGGCGGCCGCCCTATCCTATGGCACATCATGAAGTTATACGCGCACTACAGCTTCCGCGACTTCATCTTGTGCCTCGGCTACCGCGGCAACATGATCAAGGAATATTTTCTTAATTATGAGGCGATGAACAATGACTTCACCATCTGCCTCGGGAAAAAAGCCCAGATCAAATTCAACGATATCCACGAAGAGCAGGACTTTTTCGTGACCCTGGCGGAGACGGGTGCTGAATCGATGACCGGCGGCCGGGTCAAGCGCGTGGAGCGCTACCTGAAAAACGAAGATCGTTTCATGGTCACCTACGGCGATGGTGTCAGTGACGTGGATGTAAGCAAGCTTTTGGACTTCCATCGCAGCCATGGAAAACTCGCCACGGTTACCACCTTTCGCCCGGTTTCCCGCTTCGGCATTCTCGATATCAATAAGTCCAAGCAAGTTCAGAACTTCATTGAAAAACCCAAATCGGACGCCTGGGCCAGCGCCGGCTATTTCGTTTTCGAGCGCAAAGTCCTCGATTACCTCGATGGCGACGAGTGCATGCTGGAAAAGGAGCCGCTCGAGCGCCTGGCCAGAGAAGGCCAACTCATGGCCTACAATCACGAGGGCTTCTTCTACGCCATGGATACGTTCCGGGAGTACCAGATATTGAATGAGTTGTGGAAGTCCGGCGAAGCGCCCTGGAAAGTCTGGTCGTAGCCAACCCTTATTGCATGTCAAAAACTATCCCGCATGAAGTGATTGCTTCCGATGTGGAAGCAGTTTGTACCGAAATGGCCGGCACCTTGCGCCAGCTCTCGGGGACGACGTTGCTGGTCACCGGCGGCTCCGGTTTTCTTTGCAGCTATCTGCTCGATACCGTCGCGCACCTCAACGATCATGTCCTTCCCCAGCCCTGCAAGGTAATCAGCATCGACAACTTGCGCAGCGGCATAGCCGACCGGGTCGCGCATTTGGCCCATCGTTCCGATTTCCGCTTTCTTGGACATGACGTATCACAGCCCCTCACGCTCGATGAGCCCATCGATTGGATCATCCACGGCGCCGGCATTGCGTCCCCCACCTTCTACCGGCGTTTTCCGCTCGAAACCATCGACGTGAACGTCTCCGGAACGCGCCACATGCTCGATCTGGCGCGCCGCTCGAATACGCGCAACTTGCTTTATACCAGTACGAGCGAGATCTACGGAGATCCCGATCCCACCCACATTCCGACGCCCGAGGATTACCGTGGAAACGTCTCCTGTACTGGTCCGCGCGCCTGCTACGACGAATCCAAGCGTCTAGCCGAAACGCTGTGCGCCACGTATTTCAACCTCTATCGCACGCCGGTAAAGGTGATTCGCCCTTTTAACGTCTACGGGCCGGGACAGCGGCTCGACGACAAACGCATCATCCCCGATCTCATCTCCGCCGCACTGGACCGCCGTCCGATCGAGCTGTTCAGCGACGGTCGCGCCACCCGCGCCTTCTGCTACGTAACCGACATCGTTCGCGCCATCTGGTACAT
>JAVKSW010000278.1:0-4360 GCA_039583505.1 Bryobacteraceae bacterium
CCCAGCCCTGGACCATCATGTCGATCGGCTTCCGCGAATGGGTTTATGGGTTCTGATCAGTGGGATTTGGTATTACACAAGCCCCCTTCATCGGGGCAAAAGCCCAGGCGATCAGGTGTGCGAGAATGGCGCGCTGATAACCTGCGAGAGTTCGGGGACGGAGCTGGATCGGCGCAGCCCAACCGCCGCCGAGATCGTCCCACAAGGTGATGCCGAGCGTGGCCCCGCATCGGCGTACCGCACTGCTGTGTCAGCACAATCGAGCTCCTGGGAGGCGGCCGATATGTCGACAACCGGGGACAGCCACGCCGCGATCCGGTCTCTCCCGCCGGCGCCCTTGACAGGCGGGCTTCGCGCCGTAGGCTGCTTTCGGCGCGCGCGCACGAGATCGTCTGCTGTACCCAGTAGCAGCCTCTGCGGCTTTCAGGGAAGCCTTGCGGATCAAGCGATTGCGCCGAATCCAAGAAGGAAGTTCCGTTTAGGTCATAGTAACGTATTGATCTAATGGAGCAAATTTTTTCTGCGCACGACGAAGAACCGTTTCACCGATCCGTCAGAAATTTGCGCTCCTGATTTCAAAGAGAAATTTCGGCGTTTCCGGATCTGCTCGGTATCAGCGACTATCGGCAACGATTGCTCAATCGTGCGGCTCTGAGAGAACGATTGCGGTGACCAGGTTGAGAAAAAGACCGTCATCAATGGAGCCAGACGGAATTCCTGTTGTGCGGTTTTCGCTGCGCCCGAGCAGATAAGCCGTTGGGGCCGCGTGCAAGGACATTGAAGCTTGGGGAAACCAGGAGGAAGCTCGGTCGGATTCAGCCGTTGGTTCGGCGTATTCTCGCACGCGGAACGATAATTCCACCCGCGGAAATCTCCGGTCCACCCGACAACAGCCGGGGCAATTTGGGCTTAAGGATCGGTATGCGGAATCCACCGAACTCGACGAACTCGGGGATCTCGCGCCATTCGGCTTCGTTATTGAAGTCATCCCGGAACCAGCGCATGAGGTCTTCGAGCGAGCGGAGTCGAAGAAAGTGGCTTTGGTTCCTCGCGTATTCCTCCGCAGTCCATGTGAAAGTCGTGTTCGTTACCACAAATCCGAGGCGAAAGGCCGGAACCGCCGACATCGCGCCCACAAATTTTTGGACCTTGGGTGCGCCCGTTTTGCGATCCGTTCGATGATGTTCCGCCTGAACCGCAAGCAAGAATTTGGGCTGATTCGATGCCGGGTCGGGATACGCGATCAGATCGATGCCGCCGTCAGGTTCATTTGTGCGACCAATCAATTGGACGCAAAGACCCATCGCCTCGAACCGATCTGCCAGCAGCATCTCAAATCGTTCAGGAGTGAGCTGCTTGAGGCGTTCGGGGTCTTCTTGAAGCCAGCGCAATTGATCTGGCGACACTTCGGTTAGGGAAATCAGATATGGCTCGTCACCACCCCATTTCGCCTTCGCCAGTTCCTGCACATGAGCCAGCAAAAACAACTGCATCGGCGACGCATTCTTGTAGTACGGATTATTCCGCTGTACGTATGTCAGCCGGTACAATTCGTGTTCTCGCAATCGAAATTCGCGAAGGGCACGCGTCTTGGTAATGCAGCCATACTTCTGCGGGAACCGTCCCCGGCATCCAGAACAGAGTGGTTTGTCGTGGAATGCATCAATGCTCCGCGTCTGAGTTCCGCATTCGCAGCAGGGCCATCCTCCGCTGGAAAGCGAAGAGGTCGGTTTGAACGCGGAGTTTCCGCTTTTCCGTATGCCGCCCCTTTTCTCGAGGTCGGCCAGGACGTGGCAAAGTGTCTGTTCGTCGGTATCCGAGCCGATTGAAAGCTCCTCCATGGAATAAGGTCGATATGCTCGAAACAGAGCACGAATTCTCCGGATCACCTTTTGAACGGATTTCTTGTTACGATAATTTCCATCTCCTACGCGAACGAGTTTCGACTTCTGTTCAAGCTTGTTCGCGACTACTGGTGCGAGGAGTTCTACAGCTACACCGACCCGCTCAGCATAGGTTCGAACAGCTTCGGCTCTGGCGATATCGCGCATTGAAAACCTTGGAGCCTGAATTTCGTCGATCACGCCGTTCAAACACGAGTCGTCTGGCGGTAGGAAAACCCGATCAGAGATGAAAACAATGGACTCCTGCTCGACGAGCGAGTTAAGCAGGCACGTTACTTCCTGCTGATCGTTCATGCATAAGACATTTTGCAGGCAGTCGGAATTCAGAGCACATCCGCCATTCCTGACCAAGTACGTAAGCAGATTCTCTCTCGCGATTAATGCTTGGCTTTTGGGTCGTGACAGCAGCCGTTTCCCTACCAAGTGGTCCAGTGCAGCTCTGAACAAATCATTGGGCGCATCGACACTGCGCCGAAGGTGCTCGATCGACGAGTTGGGAGCAGCTGCGTGAACGCGAAGTATTTGCTCAGCGACCGCTGCGCGGTCCTCAACCCAGCGTTCGCGGTTTCCCTTGTGCCTCGTCATCTCCAACGCCCGCCTAGAAACTGTTATTGCGAGGTATCATCCTTCCACGTCGCTGACGCAGATCATCTGACGCTATCAAGACGCCCGTGCTGGTCCCGCTGACTATCGACCGTTATCGACACGGGTAGCTAGCCGTCGGTACGCCAGACTATCCCCGAATATCCCGTATCCCATCCCTTCACTCCCACTCGATCGTTCCGGGCGGCTTCGAGGTGACGTCGTAGACGACGCGGTTGACGCCGCGCACCTCGTTGATGATGCGGGTTGCCGTGCGCCCGAGAAATTCGTGCGGGAACGGGAAATAATCGGCGGTCATGCCGTCGGTCGAGGTCACCGCGCGCAGCGCGCAGGCGAAGTCGTAGGAGCGGCTGTCGCCCATGACGCCGACCGTGCGCACCGGCAGCAGCACGGCGAAAGCCTGCCAGATCGCACCGTAGAGCCCGGCATTGCGGATCTCCTCGAGGAAAATCACATCGGCGCGGCGCAGGATGGCGAGCTTGTCGCGCGTGACTTCGCCCGGGATGCGGATCGCCAGACCCGGGCCAGGGAACGGATGGCGCTCGACCAGCCGCTCCGGCAGGCCCAGTTCGCGGCCGAGCGCGCGCACCTCGTCCTTGAACAATTCGCGCAGCGGCTCGACCAGCTTCAGGTTCATGCGCGCGGGCAGGCCGCCGACATTGTGGTGCGACTTGATCGTGACCGCCAAGGATCCAGTTGGGGGACCGCCGAAGGGGCTCGCCGATTCGATGACGTCGGGATAGAGCGTCCCCTGCGCCAGGAATTCGACGCCGGAGAGCTTGTGCGCCTCCTCGTCGAAGACGTCGATGAAGGCGGCGCCGATCGTCTTGCGCTTTGCTTCGGGGTCGGTGACGCCGGCGAGCCTCTCGAGAAAGAGAGCGCTGGCGTCGCGATGGACGAGCGGGATGTTGTAGTGGCCGCGGAACAGTTCGACGACCTCCTCGGCCTCGCCCGCGCGCAAGAGGCCGGTATCGACGAAGATGCAGGTCAGCTGGTCGCCGATTGCCTCGTGCAGCAGGGCCGCGGTGACCGCCGAATCGACACCGCCCGACAGGCCGCAGACGATTCCGGCCGTGCCGACCTGCCGGCGGATGCGCTCTGTCGCCTCGGCGCGGAAGCGCGCCATCGTCCAGTCGCCGCGGCAGCCGGCGACACGGTGCGTGAAGTTGCGCAACAAGGCGCCGCCTTCGGGCGTGTGCACGACCTCTGGATGGAACAGCACGCCATAGAGCCGGCGCTTGTCGTCGGCGATCGCGGCATAGGGCGCGCCCTCGCTCGATGCGACCGCGCGAAAGCCGGGCGGCAGCGCATCGACGCGGTCGCCGTGGCTCATCCACACCTGCTCGCGCCCGCCCTTCGGCCACAGCCCCTCGAACAGACGGCACTCGTCGAGAATGTCGATGAAGGCGCGGCCGAACTCCTGATGCTCGGACAGGCTGACGCGGCCGCCCAGTTGCGCGCACATCGTCTGCATACCGTAGCAGATGCCGAGCACCGGCACGCCGAGCTTGAACACGGCAGCGGGAGCGCGCGGCGTGTCGCCCAAGGTCACCGAGGCCGGCCCGCCCGACAGGATGACCGCCTGCGGCGCAAAGGCGTGCAGCCTGTCGTCCGGGATGGCGAACGGCTGGATCTCGCAATAGACGCCGCTCTCGCGCACGCGCCGCGCGATCAGTTGCGTCACCTGGCTGCCAAAATCGAGGATCAGGACGCGGTCGGTCATCCGTTGGCTCTACTCTGTTTCCCCGGCGGGCATTCCCAATTCGCGGATCAGCGTATCGCGAAATAGTTCGTCCGAAACGCGAGACATCGCCAGACGGAGATATCGGTGTGTGTAGCGTTGAAAGTGGTCA
>JAVKSW010000279.1:0-4345 GCA_039583505.1 Bryobacteraceae bacterium
ACTCTTCCCAGGTGACCGGAAGCGAGGTGAAGGGACGGCCGCGCTTGGCCCTTAGAGAATACACACCGACCGTCGTCTTGAAATCTGCGTTTTGGCTCCAATCGATAAACACTTTTTGGGCACGTTCGCTCTTGGCCATTTCCGCGACGATGAGTTGCGGGTGCAGCTTAGTCAAAAGCTCCGCCAGCGCTCTAGCGAAGGCCCGCGTCACGGAATAGTTAACCGGGGTATTCAGCGGGACGTAAACCTGGATGCCTTTCGATCCTGAGACCTTTGCAAAACATGCAAGGCCAAGGCGAGCTAACACGTCTTTCAGTAGAAAAGACACTTCGGCGCAGGTGAGGATGTCGGCTCCCTCGCCGGGATCGAGATCGAAAACCAGAGAGGTGGGCCGGTCGAGCTCGGGAGCGCGGTGCAGAAACGGGTGAAGCTCCAGACTCGCGGCGTTGGCGCACCACGCAAGTGTCGCCAGGTCGTTGACGAGAATGTATCGAATATCGGCGCCGCCCGCGCGGCGTGGCACGGGGAATGTTTTGATCCACTCCGGCGCGAACGCAGGAGCGTCCTTCTCGTAGAAGAACTGGCCGCGAATGCCGTCCGGGAAACGTTTCAGCGTGACGGGCCGGTCTTGGAAGTGCGGCAGCAAGTATCCGGAGACGCGAATGTAGTAGTCGATGACCTGGTTCTTCGTGAAGCCCGCTTCCGGATAGAGGACCTTGTCCAGGTTGGAGACGGGGACGCTGCGCCCGTCGATGTCGAGCTGCTGCACATTCTTCTTAGGCGTATTGCTTTTAGATCGCCGGGCCAAGAAATCCGACGCGGAACGAGCGGCCTCTGTTTCGCGAGCGCGTCACGCGCACTATTACAGGGAACGGCCGTCGAAGAATGCGTCTTCCTGATGGCAGATGGAAGGAGGTTTAGTGAAGACGATCGAGATGGTATCGAAGCGAACTTGGTTCCACTCAATATCCGCGCGCGTGGCATAGGCACGAGCGGCTCGGACGATGTGCTTCTGCTTCTCATGATCGATAGCTCGCTCCGGGGCGCCGAAGTCGGCTGAGGTGCGCGATTTCACCTCGACGAATACAACGACCTCGCCATCTCGGGCCACTATATCGACTTCGGTATCTCCGGCGCTGGGCCGATAATTACGGGCGAGAATGGTCAGTCCCTTGCTTCGCAAATAGCGGTGAGCGAGATCTTCGCCACGGCGGCCCAGGGCGGCGTCGGGCGGCAACATTTTCCGCTGACGGAACTGTCTTGCCGAATCGCTCAGCTTCCAGAGCAACTGGCGTGGAGAAATGGGCTGGCGCCCGCCTTCACGGCCTCGAGTTGCCACTCGATCACCTTGCCGCGGATCAAGTAGCAAAGGTAATACTCCCAAAATGTTCGGAATCGCCGGGAGGAATTGACCAGGAATTCAAAGCCGAGATATCTCCACAAACGAAGTAATTTCACCCGGGTTGAAATCTCATGGAATCGCGCGTGGGAGTAGTATCCGAACCCGCCGTGGTCTTCCCCGAAGTGCCGAAGAGAAAAGCTGTTCAGGTGCCATCGATGGGTGGGATCGCAAAAGGAGCTGAAATCCGTGTAATGCGGTGTGACGATAACGATGCGGCCACCCGGCGCGGTGAGCCGGTGGAACTCTTCCATCGTGCGGATTACGTCGGCAACATGCTCAATCACGTGAATCGCGCGAATCTCGCGAAAGGTGCTGTCGCGGAACGGATACGGGAATCGATCGAGGTCGGCTATCACATCGGCGCGGGTGTTCGGATTGCGATCGAGGCCGATCGCGCCAGGATATTTGTTGATACCGCACCCGACGTCCAGGATCGGAAGCTGGCTTGCGAACGCTGTCGCGGAAAACGTCTCCGAAACCGCGCTCGCCCGCTGCGCGCTTATCGTTCCAGAGCCTGCAGACACTGCTCCAGTGTATCTATCGCAAAATCCGCCTGATCCCGGGTAATCACGAGGGGCGGGCACAGCCGGATGCTGTTTGGCCCGCAGCCCAGGATCAGTAATCCCCGTTCGAAGGCCAGCATTTCGAGCCGGTCGCGCAAAGCGGGCGCACGCTCTTTCGTGTCCCGATCATGCACCATTTCGATACCGATCATCAAACCCAGGCCGCGCACCTCACCGACGTGTTTGAAGCGGCGCGGCCAGTGCCGCATGCGATTCATCAGGTGAGCGCCCATCAGAGCGGCGTTTTCAACCAGGCTCTGTTCGAGCAGATCGATCGTGGCGAGCGCGGCGGCGATTGAAACCGGATTCCCTCCGAACGTGGAAGCGTGCGCGCCGGCAGGCCAGTTCATCATCTCGGCCCGTGCAACGGTGGCGCACAGCGGCATTCCGCTGGCGATTCCCTTCGCGATGCACACGATATCGGGCGTGACACCGAAGTGCTCGGACGCAAACATCCGGCCCGTGCGTCCCATGCCGCACTGAATTTCGTCGTGGATCAGCAGGATGCCGTATTTGTCGGCGATGCGCCGCAGTTCGTGATGGAATCCGGCGGCAGGGACGAGGTAGCCGCCTTCCCCCTGGATTGGTTCGACGACGATCCCAGCCACTTCCTCAGGCGGCAGAATCGTTTTGAACAGGCGATCTTCCAGTTCCGCAATGCACTCCATCGCGCACGTCAACGGGTCCTTGCCTTCCGTCGCGCGGTATGGATTTGGATAAGGAATGTGATAAACGGGCAGCGAGGGATGGAAGCCCCGGCGCTGGACCACTTTGCTGCCGGTGAGTGAGAGCGCTCCCATCGTGCGCCCGTGGAATCCCCCGAAGAAAGCCACAAACTTGTCGCGGCCCGTGTGATACCGCGCCATCTTGATTGCGGCTTCAATGGCTTCGGCCCCGGAGTTCCCGAAGTAGACGCGTTTCGGAAAGTCGCCGGGCGTCAATTGCGTAAGCTTTTCAGCCAGCCGCGTCATTCCTTCGTAATAGAAGTCGGTTCCCGACATATGCAGGAAATCGCCAGCTTGCGCTTGAATGGCTTCAACCACACGCGGATGGGAATGACCGGTCGCCGCAACCGCGATACCGGCGTTGAAATCGAGAAAGCGATTTCCATCGATGTCCTCGATGATGGCCCCTTCGCCGCGCTTTACCACCAACGGATAACAGCGGGTGTACGAGGGTGAGATAACAGCGTGATCTCTTTCGATGATCTCCTTCGCTTTGGGGCCAGGCAGGGCGGTCACCAAATTCGGCAGGAGTGGATGCGCAGCAGTAAGCAGCATAGAAACAACCTCAAAAATAAACAGAGAACAGATTTAAGGGAAGGCCGCCTGGACAGGCGTGGCTAGTCTGAGCCGAACAGTGACGGGCGAGTGCTGGCGGGAATCGCCATACTTCTATCGTAACCGAAAACTGGGCCGGGTAGTGTCGTAAGATTCGGTGAAGTTAAAAGGAGTTTCTATGGATATCCCGCCGGCTGCCGAAGGCTACGAGTATTGTGACCTGGTTATGAAGGGAGGCATCACCAGTGGCGTGATCTACCCTATGACGGCGGTCGAGCTTGCGAAACGGTATCGCTTCAAAAACATCGGCGGCACCTCCGCCGGGGCAATCGCGGCGGCCGTGACCGCAGCGGCGGAGTTGGGTCGCCGCCGTAACCATGAAGCTGCGTTCGATACTTTGGCGGCGTTACCCGATCAACTCGCGAGGAACGGACATCTGCTGGCGCTCTTCACTCCAGATCCACGAGCGCGCAAGGTATTCAATCTGCTCCGCGGATTCACCGGCAATCGCACCGTGCGTGGCAAGATCGTTCACACGCTGCTTGGGATCGTGTTGTCTGCGTTGCCTTGGTTCACGCTCGGTCTGGTGATCAGCTTGCTCATTCCGTCACTGCTCTACGCTCTCGTGCGCTGGCACTCTGTTTCGCCGGTCGTCCCGCTGATGCAGCGGCATTGGGTGGTCTGTCTCGCATCCGGACTGGCGCTCGGCATACCGGTCGGCTTTGCAGTAGCCGCCGTCCAGGCCGTAAAAGCGGCAATCCGCAGCATTGCGGCCAACGGATTTGGCTTATTCTCGGGGTTAGCGTCGCAAAGCGGTCCGGCCGAATCGCTCACCGGATGGATTCACGGGCGTATTCAGGCAGCCGCGGGTCAACCGGACAACCAACCAGTCACATTCGGCGATCTCTGGAAAGCTCCGCCTTATCCGGAAGAAAAGCTCGTCGAGCAGCCAATGATCAACTTCGAAGTAGTCACCACAGGCATCACTGAAGGACGTCCGTTTAGCATTCCGTTTCAGCAGGGCGCGCTGTACTTCGATCCTTGCGAGCTTGCCAAGCTGTTTCCCAAGGACGTGATGATGTCTTTACTCGCTGGCAGTG
>JAVKSW010000280.1:0-4334 GCA_039583505.1 Bryobacteraceae bacterium
CGTCAAGCCGTTGGGTCAAGGACGCACAGGAGCTGGCTTTGGAAGTGAAGACCCAAACAGGCGCGCCTGTCAGTCCGAATGCGGAGAGCGACGAAGACCTGAAGCTGATTGCGCTGAACGGCCTGATGCAGTCCGATCCGGATCAGGCGCTCCCGATTTTGCAGAAGCTGCTTCAAAGCAACAATTCGGACAAGGTAAAAGAGCGGGCCATGTTCGTCCTGACGCAAAGCTCGTCGCCGGACGCGCGCAAAATCCTTGCGAATATGGCGCGCAATTCGTCCGATCCCAAGCTTCAATTGAAAGCCATCCGGTACATGGGAATGATGGGCAACACAAACGCGCGCGACGAGCTGCAGTCCATCTACAAATCGTCGGCGGATGTGCGGCTAAAGAAGGAAATCCTGCACAGCTTTATGCAATCGGGCTCGCGCAACCTTCTGTTGGACGCCGCGAAAACGGAGCAGAACCCGGAATTGCGCCGGGAAGCGATCCGGCAACTCGCGCTGACAGGAGGTCAGGACGAGCTGTGGCAGTTATATCAGTCGTCGCCGGTCGAGGACAAGAAGACCATTTTGCAATCGATGTTTCTGGGAGGCAATTCAGCGAGATTGGCGGAGGTTGCGCGGACGGAAAAAGATCCTGCTCTACGCGTTGCCGCCATCAAGTCGCTGGGATTGATGGGCGGCAATGGGCGCGGGGATGTTCTGGTTTCGATTTACCAGACGGACCAGAATCCCGAAGTGCGCGACGCCGTGCTGAATGCATTGTTTCTGCAGCAAAACGGAAAAGCGCTGGTGACACTGGCGCGCAGCGAGAATGACCCCCAGATGAAGAGAAGAATCGTGGAGAAGATGTCGCTGGTTCACTCCAAGGAAGTCACCGATTACATGATGGAGCTGCTGAAATGAGGACTGTTGCAGCGTTCTTTTTCATCGCAGCCGCTGCGCTTGCGCAGACTGGACAGCCGAATCTTCTGAACGCGCGCCTGGAGACCCGCGCGTTCTCCGGAGACTTGGGCGCGCAGATCCGAGCGGCGAATCCTACCTGGTTCGGCTACGCGGTGAAGGCCACTCCCGGCGAGCATCGAAACTGCTGTTCGAATGGCGAAGCTGAATGCGGCTGCTCGCTCGAAGGGCGATCGGATGTAGTGATCGATAGCCGTTCTTCCAATCGACCGGTACAACTGGAAGAATCGGATGCAATTGAGGTTTTATTCCGGGTTGCGAACAACGCGGTCGAGAAGGTGCGAGTATTTTCGCTCTCGTGCTGGCTCGACGCAGGAGGGCTTCCGTTCGTGTGGTTGACCGGCGTGCCCGCTCCGACGAGCCTTGCCTATCTGGAGAAGCTTGTCGAAGTGAATGATTCGAGGCGCTTGATGGAAGGAGCGCTATTTGCAATCTCTCAACACGGAGGAGCCCAGGCGCTGGAGGCCTTAATTCGCCTTGCAAAGACGGACGCGTCGCCGCACGTACGCAGCCAGGCTCTCTTCTGGCTGGCGCAACGGGCTGGTGAGCGGGCGGCCTCCACCATCACGGATGCGATTGAGAATGACCCCGACACAAGCGTGAAAAACCGGGCAGTATTTGCCTTATCGCAGTTGCCGAACGGTGAGGGTGTTCCGAAGCTGATCCAAGTAGCAAGCACGCAAAGAAACCGCGAAGTACGGAAACAGGCGTTCTTCTGGTTAGGACAGTCGAAAGATCCACGCGCGCTCGAGTATATCCAGGGTGTGTTGATGAAGTAGCGGTGGCGATCCCAGGAATGAACAGTCGATTCGTGCAGCCGGTCACGTTCGCGCATGGAAGACGCTGTAAGTGCGCCACAGGAATTGTGAACCGGTGGAACGGCATTTGCGTCTTCCTGTAGAGCCGATGCCAGATGCAGAAGTGCTGTACACGATATCGCCTTCCAACGACTCCACGGTTGCGATCGAGGTATTCAAGACAAGGCTGATGCGCCGGAAGAAGCACATTGTCTTCTTCGAACAGTTCAGCGGAAGCTTAAGCTATTCTCCGGAGCAGCCGGAGCGCTCGCGGGTCGATATTCTCGTCGATGCGCGGAGCGTGGTATGTCGCGATCGATGGCTGAAGAACAAAAAACAGCGGCAGGTCACCGAATACACCCGCAAGGAAGCCTTGGCGGCCGACCGCCATCCTGATATCCGATTTTCTTCCACTCGCATTCGTCTGAAGCCGCTGCGAGGATTCGTTGTCGAAGGGGAACTCAATATCCGGGGCGTCCGCCGCATGGTGAAGGTCAACGTGGTTTTGAGCCCGAGGAGACAAGACAAACTTCAAATCGATGGAGACGCGAACATCTGCCTGAGCGATTTTGGAATCAAGCCGCCGTCGTTCCTGTTCGGACTGAGCGGCACCAACGACCAGGCGCTGGTGCGGCTGCTATTGTGGGCGGCGCCGGCGGGCTAAGAACTCCGCGCCGGCAGTGGCTCGACGATGCGGCGCACAATGGTGCGGCTTGCCTCGATGAGCGCGGGATGTTCGAGGCTGAGGATTTCTACGTCTTTAAGCGACAGCTTGGAGGAGTCCCACAGACCGACGCTGGTCCAACGCGAATCGTAATAAGACCACCACTGCGCGCCAATCCACTTGCCTTGCTCATAGATTTGCCGCGCCCAGGCCCGCGTGCGGCTATAGTCGCGAATCACGATGTCGGACGGACGCAGATTCAAACGGAGCAGTTGCGTGGGATCGTCCAGATCGCAGATAGATACCCTGTCGGAGAGCTGATAGCGGGCGAGGGCGCGGAAGCTGCCGGGCAGACTTGGACTGCTCTCGAGAAGCGCCTGGGTCCATTCCGGAAATCGACCTGCGCCTCGGCGATGGCCCCGGCAGCCGAGTTGCTGAGGTAGAGGACGGAGTAGAGCTCGGGATTGTCCAACCGGCCACCGCCCTGTCGGGGTATGAACAGAGCGCCGCCGGGTTGCTTTGGGCCGGACTTAGGCAGAAATGGGAAGACGCGGTAAAGGGTCGCCAAGCCGGTTAGGCGGAGGCGCCTTGCATGATACCGTCGATGGCGCGAATGACCGGCGCCGCGCCTTCGATGGTGAGCACGTCGATGGGGCGAGCGCCGCCAAGCAGCGGTTCAGAGCCGACCAGCCACATGGCCGCAGCCTCCCGATTGTACGCGCGGAGAATGCGGGTGAGGACATCGTGAAGGTCTACGATGCGGCGGCCCATTTCCACGCCAATCGCTTCACTGCTCGAGCCCCAGCGCGATACCTGCGCGCGATCCGCTCCGAGCAGGCGCCCCGCGGCGTTCGTACCGAGCGCATCGACGATCCGCTTTAATAAGGGTCGAACATCGGCCAGCGTGTCGGCGGAAGCCAGCAGCATGACCGTGCCGGCGAGGGGCTTCCAGAGGCGCTTCGGGTGGCGCTTAGCGCCGCGTACTGGGGCCATACCCAACTATAGCTCAACAGAGTGTGTTGAGCGACAGCGAGGGCAAAGGTTCACCTTGTTTTCGGCATCTCCAGTACCATTCCCAGCCCGTCCAGCAATGTCCAGGTGGCCCGTCGATAGTTCACATGGGCTTCCTGGTAAGTTACGTACGCGTTTGACAGCGCGCTTTCGGCGCTGGCCAGCCGGGACTGAGAATCAAGAAGCTCGAACGAAGTGATGGAGCCGAGTTCATATTTCTGCTGCTCGGCTTGGACATTCTTTCGAGCCAGATCGCGAGCTTCGATAGCGGCCCCGATGGACGCCTCAGCAAGTTCAATCGAGTCCATAGCCTGCCTGACCTGAAGCGTGATCTGCTCTTGTGTCTGCCGTTTCGTGTATTCGTCTTTGGCTTTCTGAACCAGCGAATTGGCCAGGTTTGCTTTGGCCGTGCTGTTTCGGAAAGGAAAGGTCATTTGAATAGAGAAGCCGTAACTCGGATAATCGAACGCCATTACCTGTCGCAAAGTTTCGCCGATGCCCGGATAGGCGGCGGCGGGGAGCCCTAGCGCGCTCCCGGCTGCCACTTGATTCAATCCAGGTCCGGTTGCACCTCCGAGCGCAGTAACATCCAATCTGGGTTGCAGGGCGTCGCGAGCAACTCTTTCATTCAGCTTGTCCACGGAGATCGCCTGCCCGGCCACTTTGAACTCGGGGCGACTCTGAAGAGCCTTGGCAAGCGAAGCCTCGAACGGGAGGATGGAGGATTTGGGCGGAAGCGCAGAGGCATCGTCTTCCAGCACCAGCTCCGTGTTGCGCAACTGGGGAGTGAGATCCGCCCCAATCAGACGTCGCAGGCCGTCGAGTTGCGTCTTGTAGGTAAATTGCGCTTGCACTAGATCGCGATTCCGCTCCGCAACTTGCGTCTCGGACTGGAAG
>JAVKSW010000281.1:0-4323 GCA_039583505.1 Bryobacteraceae bacterium
GCCCAAACCAAGGCGGGAGGCAGAAAAAAGTATGGCGTACCAGCGTGCCGGAATGGAAAGCCGGCGCATTCGGGAAAAAAGATCCCGCAGACCGGCTGGCCCCCGCAGGATGCGTGTCAAAAAAATACCGGTACAACTGGGACCCAGGAGCATGACGGGAAACATGAGCAGACCGGCCGTTTTCGGTACAGTGCCGTGGCGGAGAAGCGACGGGACGGCGACCAACAGCGCTCCTGTCCAGGAAATCGCGTACGTCAGGACGAAGTAAGCGCTGACCGGATGACGGCGCAGGACGAGAGCACCACGACCAGGGGCGGCGTTATGCACTGACGCAGCCGCCGCATGGTTTGCTCATAAACGCATATGGTACACATTTGCGGCGCATGAGTCTCCGGTATCTTGACAGCCACAGGGAGCATTCCTTTGCACATTCCAAAGATGTGATATCTTTTCTATGTAATGACCAAAGGAACAACGCCCGAACCAAAACGATCCGAAGTGCTACAGGGCACGCTCGACCTGATGGTTCTGAAAACGCTGGAAACTATGGGACCGCTCCACGGCTACGGCATTGCACGCAGAATCGAGCAACTGAGCGAAGACGTCCTGCAGTTGAACGAGGGCACAGTGTACACCTCCTTGCTGCGGCTGCAGCAGCGGGGCTGGATCTCATGGGGCTGGGGTACTTCGGAAAACAACCGCAAAGCGAAGTTCTATTCAATCACGAAGACCGGACGCAGGCAGCTTGTCGAGGAAACTGAAAGCTGGCAGCGCATTTCGGGCGTGATTGGCCGGGTACTGAAATCGGCTTCTCAGAGGTGATGCCATGCTGCGGGAACTCGTATTGCGGCTCCAGGCATCGCTCAGAGGCGATCGTTTCGACAGTGAATTCGACGATGAGCTGGAGACGCACCTCGCTCTGCTCCAAGAGCGTTTCGAGCGCCAGGGTATGAATGCGAGCGAAGCCCGCTATGCCGCTCAACGGCAAACCGGAGGAGTTACTCGACTGAAAGAGAACCTTCATGAGCGGCGCACGCTGCCGGTGGTAGAGACATTTTTGCGGGACGCGCGCTACGCAATCCGTCAATTGCGGAAGTCGCCCGCATTTACGATAGCTGCCGTCTTGACCCTGGCGCTGGGTATCGGCGCAAACACGGCCATCTTCAGCGTCGTCAAAGCCGTTTTACTGAACCCCCTGCCATATAAGGATCCCGACCGTCTCGTGATGGTTTGGGAACGAAATCTTCACCGCGGCTGGCCCCACAACATCGTCTCCGCCGCCAATTTTGTCGACTGGCGCGAGCACAACCACGTATTCACGAGTATGGCTGCCTTCAAAGCTCGTGCGTTTGCCCTCACGGGCAGTGGAGATCCCCTCGAAGTCAACGCCGAGCAAGTTACGCCAAACCTGTTTTCCGTGTTGGGTGTCCGGCCGCTCTACGGTCGTACGTTTCTTCCAGATGAAGGCAAGCCCAATAGCGCCCGCGTCGTTATCGTTGGTAACGGACTGTGGCACAGCCGTTACGGAAGCGATCCAAAGCTCATAGGCAAACAGATTCTACTGGATGACCATAGCTATACAGTCATCGGCATCATGCCGGCCAATTTTTCCGATGCCTACGTTGCGCATGGATTATTTAACGCTCAGGTCTGGATCGCCGGGCTGGACCTCTCAAACCCGGACCGCACCGATCACGGATTCTTCTCGATGGCGCGCCTGAAACCGGGTGTCACCATCCAACAGGCCCAAAACGAGATGGATGTGACCTCGGCGCGTATTCAACGCGACGACCCGAAGGACAAAGGCTGGACCACGCTCGTGATAGGCATGCACGACGACATAGTTGTTGAAGCGCGTCCAGCGCTGATGGTTCTGATAATCGCAGTCGCACTTGTTCTTTTGATTGCATGCGTAAACCTCGCGAATCTGCTTCTCGCCCGTGGCGCAAGCCGCATCCGAGAAATGGCACTGCGCAGCGCACTCGGAGCCAACCGCCGCAGACTGGTCCGCCAACTGCTTACTGAGAGTTGCTTGCTCTCGCTATTCGGAGCCGGTGTGGGTTTGGTGTTTGCCGCCGCCGCTGTTACGGCGCTGGTGAGCGTGGCTCCCGCGGACACATTTGGAATCGAAAAGGCTGGACTGAATCTTGGCGTGCTGGGCTACACGTTGGTCATAGCCGTTGGAACCGGCTTGCTTTTCGGCCTGCTACCCGCGGTCGGCTTATCCAAACCTAATTTGGACGAAGCTCTGAAGGAGAGCGGCCGGAGCACAAGCGAAAGCTCCCGCGCCAAGGCCCTTCGCAGAACGCTCGTTTCCGCAGAATTTGCGTTATCGCTTGCTCTAGTGATCGGCGCGGTGCTGATGATAAAGACGATCGTCTTCCTACGTGAAATCAACCCCGGCTTTAACCCGCATCACGTCGTAACTATGCAGATCTTCTTAGACAGTCCTCAATACAAGCCGCGGGGGTCGCACGTACAATTTTTCAAGAAGCTTCTTGCGCGACTGCAATCGTTGCCGGGCGTTGAGTATGCGAGCGTCTCGCGCGGCATTCCTTTCGAAGGCTGGAGCGGCAACAGCTTTATCAGCTCAGAAAATCCTCATCCTCCGATGAGTGAGATGCCAACCGCAAACGCGATTATGATAGGCCCTCAATATTTTCGCGCGATGGGTGTTTCGCTACTCGAAGGCCGAGGCTTCACCGACTCGGACATCGAGGGCACACTTCCAGTCACAATCGTCAATGAAGAACTCGCTCGTGAAAACTGGCCTGGCCAGAACCCGATCGGCAAGCGTTTAAAGATGTATGGCGAATTCCCATGGCTGACGGTGATTGGAGTCGCAGGAAACGTCAGAACGCAGGGTCTCAACATCGGTTTCTTTCCGGAGATCTATATGCCCTATACGCAGTATTCTTCCTGGCAGGAGCGTCCGTTCGACCTTGTAATCCGCACGTTCGCACAGCCGTTGTCGATCGTTCCCGCCGTCCGCCGCTCTGTGGCTGAGCTCGACAAAAATCTTCCGATCTCCGATATCCGAACCATGGATAAGGTCTCCGATGAGACGTTATCGCTCAGAAACTTTATCACCATGCTGCTCGCGAGTTTTGCCGGATTGGCTCTTCTTCTAGCCGCGGTGGGCATTTATGGAGTTATGGCCTATTCCGTCGCGCAACGTACGCAGGAAATCGGCATCCGCGTGGCGCTCGGAGCCGAACGAGGCGATATTGTCAGAAACGTGATTCGCCAAGGCCTCGCGCTCGCCTGTACAGGAATCGTAGTCGGTCTCGCCGCCGCGTTTGGCCTGGCCCGTTTTCTATCCACTCAGCTCTACGGCGTCAAACCGACTGATCCTCTTACATTCGCTGTCGTGCCGTTCGTGCTTGTGGCCGTGGCTTTCTTCGCCACCTATATCCCCGCCCGGCGCGCCTCACAGATCGACCCGATCATCGCACTGCGATACGAATAACTGAGAAATTCAATTATTCCCGCTTAGTGGTGACCTCGGTAACGCAAGCCATTGACCGCAACTTGCCGCGCACGGGTTGTGCCAAGCGTACCGGTATCAGGAGCTGAGATTGGCGGCAAGGTAAGCTCTATCCCGCAGGGCGTTAGGACGGGATAGCACTGCGCGTGTGCGCCTATTTACTAAGGCTTGGGGCCGAGTCCGCGTGAACTGTGCCTGAAGTTTGTGTCGCGTCATGGGCGTTCTGGACCGTACCGGACTTATTCCGCAGGTAATTGAATGAAACCTATTTAGCTGTCACACTCGCAATTCAGGAGCGCCGCGCCGGGCATTCAAGCGAGGCTCTTACGAATTTAATCGGAGGAATAATTCATGATTCACAAAGCAACGATTCTCTTAAGCGCATCGCTCATTTTCGGCGGCGCGTTACAGGCGGCGACCACTTACAACTATGGCTTCGGGGGGCTTGGCGGCGATCTGGGCTCAAACACCCACACCTTCGCTCCGTCAGGGGCGCCCAACCCGACTGTTACGGCAACTGGCTTCGAACCAGGGTCGGGCTCGACGGTTGCAGCGGTCGATCTCTATAGCAAAGGCAGCAGCGGATTTCCGCCTGCGAATGATGAAAGCGGCCTGGGATTGACAAACGATACGACCGGCGATCACGAAGTCACGCCAAACAGTTTCATCATGCTGGATCTCGGTAATTTGTCGGCTTCTCTGCTCTACACGGAAAGCACGACCGGCGGCGAAGAATGGGAGATCTGGGGCTCCAACACCGCCGCTGTCGCAGGCCAACCGTTCACTATTCCCAGCGGCTTAACCGGGTTTGGCGAGGGAAGTCAGGATGTAAGCAG
>JAVKSW010000282.1:0-4316 GCA_039583505.1 Bryobacteraceae bacterium
CCGACCGGCCGCCGATGTATGGCGCGATGATATTCCGAGCCCACGTGACACTCCCACCTGGACAGGAAGAGTTCTTGCGCAGGGTTCGTCTGGTGGGAAATTTCAATATCACCGAAGCTCGGTTTTCGCGTGCGCATACTCAGCACAATGTGGACAAACTGAGCGAGCGTGCCCGAAAAAAGAAGCAAGAGCAAAGCAACAGCGCAGATCCGGAGCCCGTCGTCTCAGACCTGAAGAGCAATGTCATCATTCGCGACGGAATCGCCCTTCTTTCAAACGCTTCTTTCCGCGTTCCCGGAGCAGTTGTCAGGAGCGAAGGCAGTTACGACCTTACAAACCAGGTTATTAACTTGCACGGTACACTCGCCATGCAGGCCAGTCTCTCCAAAGCTGTGGGCGGCTTCAAGTCGATTTTCCTGATTCCGCTGGATCCGCTGTTTAGAAAAAAATACGCTGGAGCCGTGGTGCCAGTTCGCATGACGGGAACATATTCCCACCCGGTATTTCGAGTTTCGCTTACGGGAAGAAAATGAAAGGACGGGCCGAACACGCGCGGATTCCAGTCAATCGATCAGATCTCACCTTGCCGCGCTGAATCGATTAAATAGTCGCAGCCTCTGGCGGTCAGCGCCATCATGGTCAGCGTCGGATGCTTATCGCCCGTCGTGACGAAACAGCCGCCGCCGAAGACGAACAAATTTGAAATGTCGTGAGTCTGGCAAAACGAGTTCAACACGCTCTTCTTCGGATCGGCGCCCATTCGGCAGGTGCCCACCTCGTGAATGAGCGAGCCGGGTACAGCCAGGAACGGCTTCGCGTCTCCGATTTCGCCGCCTGCCGCGCGAAACAGCTCCTGCGCCCTCGCGAAAAAATCTTCGTAGAGCCGGCGATCGTTATCGCAATGCGTGCAGTGGATTTTCAGTACCGGAATGCCCCACCTGTCGCGAACTTCGGGATCCAGTTCGACGAAATTCTCTTGACGGGCAAGCATCTCGCCGCCAGACAGCCACACGCGCGCATAAGCCGGGTAAAGCGATTTTACTTGCTTCTTGAAATCGGAACCGAACCCCGCCAACCCGGGTGCAAAGGCGGGAAACTGGGCAGCGCCGCCCGTCGCGCTCATCGCATAACCGCGAATGAATTTTCCCGAGCCGGCACGGAGTCCGATGTTCGAAAAATTGGGGACATAAAGCCCGCCTGCCTTCCCGTCGTCATTGCGGATGCGTGCGCCCTTCAGAACGGGTAAGAATCCACTCACGCCGGCGCCCCCGATTTGATCCATCAGGTAGTGCCCCAACACACCGCTGCCGTTCGCAAGGCCTCCTTTTTGCGAGTTCAGAAGCAGCCGTGTATTTTCAAGCGATGACCCGGCAAGCACCACGATGCCCGCCTCGATTTCGACTGGTCGATTCGTGTACCGCTCAATGTAGCGAACGCCTCTCGCCCGATGCTCGTCATTCATGAGCACGTGGCTGACAACGGAATCGCAAAGCAGCGTCACGTTGCCGGTCTTGAGAGCTGGCGGCAGAGTCGACACGACCGTGTTGAACATCGCGCCGACATCGCAGCCATTCACGCAATTGCCGCAATAGTGGCAAGGCGGGCGGTGATTCAACATTCGCGTGAGTTGCGCCACGCGCCGGGGCGTCGCAGGCATGCCGGTCTTGCGGCACGCAGATTGGAAGATCGTCTCGGCGCAGTTGAGCGGCATGGGCGGCAGAAAGCTGCCGTCCGGGAACTGCGGCAGATTGGCCGCAGCCGCGCTCACCCCGATGAACCGCTCGATCCTGTCGTAATACGGCGCAATTTCGTTATAGGAGATTGGCCAATCCTCACCATATCCGTCGCGCGAAGCCGCCTTGAATTCGAGATCGGACATCCTGTCCGACGCGCGTGACCAATGCAGAGTTCGCCCGCCGAGCACGCGCGAGCGCGACCAGCGAAATGGTTTCTCGGGCGCAGTCGTGTATGGGTTATCCCGGTCATCGATCATGATCCGGTAGTTATATTCGGTTGAACCCCTGAAATACTTCCGCAGCAGGCCGGGTTCGCCGCGGCCCCGAAACGGCAGCTCGTAAGGCCAGCGGTGCTTGAACTCTTTCATCCAATCGATGTGCGATCCGGCTTCGAGCAGTGCAACCTTGAAACCACTCTCGGCGAGCGCCATGCACGCCCAGCCTCCGCATGCTCCCGAACCCACGATCACTACATCGTATTTCTGCATCGCGAATCAGACTTGATGATGCTCAGGATGCGTGCACGCCGGAAACTCGGTCAAATAGGCGTAGCCCTTGTACTCCAGTACATCGACGAGACCGGCACGAGAGGTATAGAACGCATGTATCGTCATGTCTCGGATCAACTGGTACACCGCAAAGCCTTTCCCTTCGCTGGAACCGTCGCCTTCCTCTGACATTTGCCGCACCAGAGACAGTTGCTCTTCGCCTGAAAGCTGCCCAAATTGACGGCCCGCGAGCCAGTTCATGCTTTTCCGCCATTCCCTCTGCATCTCGGGCGCGTATTCGGCGGCCGCATTTATCACGAAGTCGATGAACGGCGTTACATGCGCTTCGCGCGCACCCGGCGTCTCATCGGTCGGGATCAATATGGCTGTGAACGCATCCAGCATTTTGAACTCTTCAGCGGAGAGAAACTTCGGCTGGTAGGAACTCCAGCGGTCTGGCTCAGGCGGAGCAAAAGAGTTCAGCTCATGTGCGTGCGGCGGCCCTGCGTGCGGAGGAGCCGCCTTCACCCAGTCTGCGAAGAACTGCGGGCCGCCCGCGACAGCCGCCGCGCGAACAACCAGCCAGCCAATTTCTCGCCGCGTCATCGATTTACTGTGTTCTGCGATCTCAACCTACGCAATTCGAGTGAGCAAGTCTTTGAGATCTACTGAACGGCTATCCTCCGTCCCGGGCCGAAAGGAAGGACCGATCGCCAGCGCTTCGGCATGATTCTCGAACCACACCAGGAAGGAAGCTTGTTCCGCGAAGGGCAGCCGCTGCTGATTGACCCACGTGTAATACGCGCCCATGTCCGCGTCGATCAGTGAGGCTTCCGGGTCCAGCCCGGCGTTCTGCGTTCCCGTAATCAATTCGCCCATCGTTTGCTCCCGCTGCCGGGGAAAAAACCGCGCCAGCAGCGTCACCGGTTGCGCCCGCCGCAAAACCTCGCGCGCCGACCACTGCACAAAAGTGGTGCTGAACAGTTGTGTTCCGGAACCCTCCGTGAGCACGCTGACCTGGAAACGATCCAAAACGGCTTTATCTCCCGTACCCTCAAACCCCAACTCCGCGGGACGCATCTCCGCGAGCATGGTCCGTAGCACCTCCGGCCCTCCGCCTCCCGGTTGCATCACTTTGCGCATCTTCGCCATCAAGATACCGCGCACGGAATCGAGCGCGCTATAAGAGATGCACGTGAGCGGCCCGCAGGAAGTTGCGTTGCCGCCTCCCTCGATATACCAGTGGCCAAACGGAATGGGATGTGCCTTGGCGCGCGCCGCCACTGCTTCGAAAAGTATCTCCTTTGCGTTTTCCGCTTGCACGTTCTTGAAATACACACCATGGGGACGGAGCTTGCGAAACAGCGGATAGCGATTCTGCGTCACTCCCTTGCCAACGATCGCAATTCCCAGCCGCGGCGCCGGAAGCGGATCGCCGGGTTTGCCGGCATTCAGCTTATGGACGTACTCTACCGATGCACTTCGAAAAGCATCCACCTGGTGCGTAGCCCAGAGATGCGCGCTCAGTTGCTCGGAAAATTGAACTGGTGCGTTCACCCAATCCACTTGCTCCAGTGCGGAGGAAAGCCGCAGCTTCGCGAACGGTTCCATTTCGCGCTGCAACTCTTCGGGCGGAAGCGCGCTGAGGTAAACAAACTGATAATCGAGTTCCTTCCGCTCGGCTGGAAATTTCCAGTCGTAGGCGATCAGTTCGCGCAGCAGCAGCGGCAGAAAACCAAGCGGCAGTTGCTGCAGGAGCGCAATCCGCGACGTCGCTATCTCCCGCGCCTGCGGCGGATAACCGCTGAATTGTTCGGCTTTCAGCTGGCTCGGAACCATCGCCTCACAAAACCTCGGTGAGCGGTTTTCCCTGGACGTAGCCGGTCGAGAACCCAAGCAGCGAGCCCAGCGTGGGCACCAGGTCTGTCGATTCCACCGGCCTATCGACAACCCTGTTTTGACGAATGCCCGGTCCCATCGCCATCATCCACGTGGTGCGCGAAAGCGCGTCGCCCGTACGGTGGTGCTGGAACCCGTTGCCTCCCGGATCGCCATCGGAATCCCTGCCGAAATCCGGCAGGATAAACATGGT
>JAVKSW010000283.1:0-4307 GCA_039583505.1 Bryobacteraceae bacterium
CAGATCCCGCCGGCGCACGCGGATGTGACGCAATACCCCATGTTCGATCCTTATTGCGGGCTCTGCGGTTATAACGCGATCAACGTTCTGGGTGAGCCCGACTACCAACAGCAAGGTCCGCAGGCCGTTTCCAACCAGTCGCTGAACGTTCCTACCTCGGTTGCAACCGACGGCCATATCCTGGCCGTGGCGGACACCGACAATAATCGCGTGGTGATCTGGAATTCGATTCCCACCTCCATGGATCAGCCCGCGAACATCGTTATTGGCGCATCGAGTTTCACCGTTCCGGGACAGCCGATTGCATCTCAAACCAACTTTCGCGGCCCGCAGGGCGTCTGGATCCAGAACGGCAAGTTGTTTGTGGCGGACACGCAAAACTATCGCGTGTTGATCTGGAATTCCATTCCCACACAGAATAATCAGCCGGCGGATCTAGTGCTTGGTCAGCCAAACTTCAGTTCCGGTACCCAGGCCGCGTGCAACCCCACAAAAGCGAACTACACGGCGGCGGCCGATGAGTTCTGCAATCCGGTTTCTGTCACTTCCGACGGCACGCGCCTGTTTGTTTCCGATTTAGCCTTCAATCGCGTACTGATCTGGAACAGCATTCCCACTTCCATGAATCAACCCGCCGACATCGTGGTGGGGCAGCCCGACATGGCGAGCGCAAGTCCGAACAATGCAGCGCTTTGTACGAACGGAGCGATCGAGTGTGCAGCGACGTTGAACTTTCCCAGATTCGCGCTCTCGGACGGCAGGCGATTGTTCATCGCGGACGGCGGAAACGATCGCGTTTTGATCTTTAATTCCATTCCTACGGCCAACGGAGCGTCCGCGGACGCAGTGCTCGGACAACCGGATTTCACCAGCGAGATCGATAGCAGTTCCGCCGCGAGTAGCAGCGTTGTAAGCACGGCCGTTGACAACACCGGCAGCGTGGACACAATCCCATCGCCTACCTCCCTGGCGTGGGACGGAGTGAACCTTTATGTAAGCGATGCGTTTAACCGGCGAGTGCTTGTCTTCACGCCCGGCGACACCTCGCTCCCCGACAACTCCGTGGTGAATTGGGCGAGCGAAATTATCCGGCAGGAAGGCCTGGTGACCCTTTCGCTGTACCCGAGCGGCGGCGGAATTGTAGCGAACGACACGGCTACGGTCACCATTCAGGGCACAAATTACGTTTACACGATCAAGAGCGCCGATACCTTGGACACCATTGCACAAGGCCTGGTGAGCTTGATCAATGCGAACAGTGGAGATCCCAATGCGCTCGCGATCTTCGCCGGAGCGGGTACCGGGACCATCTACCTGAGCTCCAAAGGCACCAACCTGGGCTATGACACCATCTCGCTTTCGGCCACCACTTCGAACAGTTTCGATGTCGTCGCCACAGCTTCAGGCGCCTACCTATCGGCCGGGGCCGCCGCTACCGCCTCGCCGGGCATGCTCGTCGAGATAGACGGGACGAATCTTTCCGATCAGCCCGCGGGTTCCCCGGCGGTGGCATCGCTTTCCGGAACGCTGCCCACCAGCCTGGCAGGCGCGCAGGTATTCATGGATGGTATCGCGGCTCCCCTCCTCAGCGTCTCAGCGAATCAGATCATTACTCAGATTCCGTACACGTTCACAAATGGAAGCGCCCCGACGACTGCTAGTTCGGCCAATTCGAATACGGATCGCAACAGCACAAGCGTTTACGTTCGCACGGTTCACAGCGACGGCAGCGTGACGGTCACGAATGCCACGCCAGTCTACATCGCGCCCGCGAATCCTGGATTGTTCAGTGCGCCGACCTCCGCGGGCCAGCAGAGACCGTGGCCCGCCGCCGGCGCTCTGCATCAATCGGGCCGTCCGACGGCCGTGGTTTCCGTCGACGGAGGAGTTCACGCAGGCGATACGGCGACCATCGTTGTGAACGGCGTCAACTACACCTACACTGTGCAGGCGAGCGACACGTTGGCCAGCATTGTCCAGGCATTCCTCTCGCTCATCAACGGCAAAGATCCTCTGGTTACTGCTTCCGCAGGAGGTGCGTTTACCCGCGTTGTGCTGACCGCCATTCAAGGCGGAGCCGCCGGATCCGGCATTCCGATCAGTACCACTACCAGTTCGAGTGCTCAAGTTTTGCTGACCGCGTACACCAGCTCGACCTGCTGCGCCGTTACGCCGGGTTCCACGATTTCGCCATCGAATCCGGCCGCGCCGGGCGAAATGATCACGCTGAATGCTACTGGTCTGGGGCTGCTTGCCAATTCAGTTACGGCGGTTACCGGTGTGCCTTACAACGGGCCTCAGCCCAATACGGCTTCCACGGAAGTGATTGTGACGATGAATGGCACAACCGCGCAGGTGGTCAGCGCGGGTCTGGCGCCTGGCGCTATTGGTACGTATCAGATTCAAGTCATCGTTCCGCAAACGCAATCGGCGAATGGAAGTACTACCGTTACGGCTGCGCAGAACGTTTTCATCAGCAATATCGTGACACTGCCGGTGGGTGCGGCGACCATCGTGTCAACGCCACCGCCAGTCGCGCCGCCGAATCCATTCGCGGGGAATATCGATATTCCGAACTCGGGAGGCGGAGCGTACAGCGGCACTGCCGTTTTCGGTGGCTGGGTGCTCGATAAGAACGCCTCGGTGACTGGCGTCAACATCTACGTCGATGGCGTCTTCTACGGAGCGGCTTCCTATGGAGGCAGCCGGCCGGACGCTTGCGTCGCGTTTTCGTCGGCCCCCGGTTGTCCTAATGTCGGCTGGAGTTTTGCATTCGATACAACGCAGCTTCCCGACGGCGGCCACACCGTGCAGACGACCGCAACCAGCAGCGATGGGCTGCACTATTCCGCCTCGGCTTTTTTCACCACCGCGAATGCAAGTTCGCAAACAGGCACCAGAATGGCGATTGACAATCCCACCCCGCAAAGCACGCCTTTCCAGGGATTAGCGTCGTTTTCCGGCTGGGCGATCAACGACAATGCCGCCATATCGAGTGTCGTGGTGTCGATTGATGGCGCGCCCATGGGGAACGCCACGTACGGCGGTGCCCGCCCTGACGTTTGCACTATTTTCCCCAACCGCCCGAGCTGTCCGAACGTCGGCTGGACCATGTTGGTCGATACAAGTAAGTTGTCGAACGGTCCGCACTCTCTCTCGATTCTCGCCACAGCGGCGAATGGCCAGCATGCCGCGATGGCGAACGGGTTTACCGTCGCGAATTGGTCCACCGCGAATCCGACGACCGTCCACATCGACATTCCGAATTCGCAGAGTGGAGCGTTCAGCGGCACGGCCGCCTTCGGAGGCTGGGCAGTCGATCCCAACATTGCGATAGCCACCGTCGAAATTGCGATCGATGGTGTTTCCTACGGGAACGTCACGTCCGGTGTTTCCCGCCAGGATGTCTGCAATGTGCTGCCGAACAGCGCCGGCTGTCCCAATGTCGGTTGGAATGTATCGGTAGACACAACGCTGCTCGCCGACGGTGCGCACACGCTGGCGGTTACCTCGACCGATGCCAGCGGTCACCGCACAACCGTCAGCACCCCGTTCAGCGTCGCCAACCTGATCAGTTCTAATCCCTTGAAGGTATTTATCGATATTCCCGGCTCGCAAAGTCCGGCATTCAGTGGGACGGCTAATCTCGGAGGCTGGGCTCTCAGCGCAACGGCTGCCATCAGCAACGTTCAAATTCTGGTAGACGGTGTATCCTACGGCCCAGCGGTGTTCGGGGGAGCGCGGCCGGACGTTTGTGCCGTCTTCCCGGCCAGTTCCAATTGCCCGAACGTGGGCTGGACCTTCGCTCTGGATACAACACTGCTGGCCAACGGTACGCACACGCTGGAAGTGACCGGAACGTCCGCATCGGGCCAGCGCGGCACCGCAAGCACCTCGTTCAGCGTGTCGAATTCGACCGCCGGTCCCACCAGGATCTCCATCGATAATCCCAGTCCGTTCAGCAGCCCATTACAAGGCCTCGCTCAATTCGCGGGCTGGGCTATCAACGACACGAGTGCCATCACCCGAGTCGCGATCTCCGTCGATGGGGTGCCATACGGCAACGCCAACTATGGGGTGAGCCGTGCGGACGTTTGCGCGGCTTTTCCAAATCGTCCGGGCTGCCCCAATGTCGGCTGGACCTTCCTGCTCGATACGGCGCAACTTACCGACGGAAATCACACGCTGGATGTGACGGCTTACGCGGCCAGCGGCGCTCATTTTGCCATCGGCGAAAGCTTCATGGTGGCGAATTGGGCAGCAGTGTCGAATCCGATGACCATCACCATCGACGCCCCGAACTCGAA
>JAVKSW010000284.1:0-4305 GCA_039583505.1 Bryobacteraceae bacterium
GTCTTGGGCAGCATGCCGGAAATGGCGAGCTCCACCATGCGCTGCGGACGGGTTTCGCGCATGCGCCGCGCGCCAGTTTCGACCAGACCGCCGGGATAGCCGCTGTGCCGTCGATACGATTTTTGACCTTCTTTATTGCCGGTGAGTTTGACCTTCGCGGCATTTACGACGATGACGTGATCGCCGGTATCCATTGCGGGAGTATAGATGGGTTTGTGTTTACCCATTAGAAGCATGGCGGCGCGACTCGCCAACCGGCCCAGGACAGCATCGTTCGCGTCAATCACGTGCCAGGCACGATCGATTTCATGCTTGGACGGAACTTCAGTACGCATGGACAGACTTCTTCTCCCGCTCGAAAACTCGAACAATTCAGTCTAGCGAATCTATGACTTAGGTGTCAAACGACGGACGCCTCGGTTTGACCTGGGCCGGCAAGCACGCCGCCGGTGCGCGCCTGGAGTGGAAATACGTGTCCGGCGCGTGCTAAGTCCGACGGGCGTGTAGAGGGGGATCTGTGGGCAAGTACGGCGGAGTGAGCCTGCCTCTTTATCTCCGCCGCCTGCGCGACCGCCGCGAGGCCAATCCCACACCAGTCAGCCCCAACCCTGTCAGCAACACAGGCATCGGCTCCGGCGTCGGACTCGTAGCCACCGGCGCCATGTTCGTCAGAATCACGCTGGGATCGCCGGCGCTGCAGAAGGTATTGCCCGGTCCGTCGCAGATCAGAACGTACCAGGTCTCGTCGTCGTAGCTGAACTCGCTATTGCTGAAATTTCCCGTGATTGGGCCGCTCACATCCATGATGGTGAACGTATCTTGCCCCGCCGTGGGCGTGAAGCCGTTGAGAAACGACAGCAGCAGCGTGCTGTTGTTGCCCAGCGTGAGCGTGCCGTTGACATCCACCGCGCCGAACTGGCCGTCGCTCGTGCCGGCGATCTGCTCATCGAGAACGCCGTCCAGCAGAACGTTGCCGGTGAAGCTCAGTGTGCCGGCCGAACCGCTCCCGCCGGGCATCAGGGTGCCGCCGATGGTCGTGAGAGCGCTCTGGACCGTGCCGGTGCCTGACAGGGTTCCGCCGTTGATGGCAATCGAGAGCGCCGAAAGAGTTCCGTTTACATTCGTAGAACCGGCCGATTGCGTGTAGTTCCCATACACTCCATTAATGGTCAGCGTGCCGCCACTACCTACGTTGACTGTTCCGCTGTTCGTCACGCCGGAAGCATTCGGCGTGATCGTGAGTGCATTTGCGGTCAGGGTTCCCTGATTGACGAACGCCAGGTTACTAATCGTTCCGTAGCCGGAGAGCGTCGATCCTACGCCATTGACCAACGTTTCCGTGCCCGTGACGCCAGTGATGACGTTGTTGCTGTTGTTCTCCAGCGTCACAGCGCCGCCCGAGCCAGTGAACGTAAACGTCGCGCCGGAACCCTTTAGCTCCATGGTGCCGCCGCTGCTCGATCCAATGAAGATCGTGCCGGTGTTTAGTATCGTTGCCGCCTGATTGGCAGCGGCCGTGAGCTCTAGCGTTCCGCCCTCCGCCTCAATAGAATACGAATTGACGATTCCGTAAGTTGCCGCTGTCGAGGCGCTCATATCCAGATCCAGCGTGCCTCCGGTAATTGCTTGCAGATACCCGCCGTCATTGAGAATGCCGAAAGTACCGGCAGCATAGCCGAACTCGGAAAATGCATTCGGATTCGCTTTGACGATGAGCGGATTGGAGCCATCTGCAACGATGAGTCCTTGGTTGACCAGCGTCAGATTGCTGATAGTTCCCGCACCGATCACCTGGTAGCTCGGGTTCTTAACCAAAAGCGTCTCCGTGCCGGTGACACCGCGGATAGCGTTATTGCTGTTGTCCGAAAGACCCACAAGGCCGCCCCCAAGATCGAGCGTAAATGTCGCATCGGAACCGTTCAGTTGCATAGTCGCGCCGGCGCCCGTCGACGCAGTTCCAACGCTGATCTTGCCTTCGTTGTCTACGGTTAGCACTTGATTGGCAGCGGCAGTGAGCTCCAAATTTCCGCCGCCGTTCACTGTAATTGCACCGAAATTTGAGAGTCCCTCGGCTGCCGCTTGGGAGGCGCTCATGTCGAGCACCAGCGTGCTTCCGGAATTGACTCGCATAGCGCCGGCATTGGCAATGCCGAACGTATCGACGGGAGATTGGAACTCGGAATATGCATTTGGATTCGGTTTGATGATGAGCGGGTTCGTTCCATTCGCGGTAATTGTGCCGCCATTTCCCAGCGTTAGATTGCTGATGGTCCCCGCGCCCGAAAGCGTTCCGCTGGCGAGGTACAGCGTCTCGGTGCCGTTGTTGCCGGCGATGCTGTTGTTCGCGTTATCGGACAGTTTTATGCTGCCGGTTCCACCTATCTTGATGGTGGCTTTGGGGGAATCCAAATCGAGCGTTCCGCCGGAGCCGCTCCCGCCGACCGAGATCGTCCCGTTGTTCGTCACCTGAGTGGTAACGCCAGTCTGATTAGAGAGGTACAACGTCCCGCCATCGTTCACTGCCAGCGCGCCGCTTACGCTCAGCGAAGTCTCGCCCGCGCTCATCTGCACGTCCAGCAGTCGAGTATTGAGGATCTGCAGCGTGTTGTACTGGCCGACAGTTAACGTGCTGACGCCCGCCAACTGGTCCAGGCTGGTGGATGCGAGCCCGCCAGAGTTTCCATTCGCCAGGGTGGCCGTATCGCCGGCGCCATTCGGAACGCAGCCGCCACCCCAGTTGCCGGCCACGCTCCAATCGCCCGAGGCGACCGCCCAAGCGCCGTTGCAGGTCGTGCTACCGCCACCGCCGCCGCCTTGGTTGATCGCCAAACTGAGCCTGGGAAGAAAGAGTACAAGCAATAGATAGAATGCCCATTTCCAGAAGTTCATGATGCATCCCAGCTTGGCGCGAATAGACGCGTGTCCGGGAGTTAAATGCCGTAAGGAGGGGGTAAGGAGCGGTACCTTACGCCAGCAATACCATTGCGTGCTAAGGCCTTAGCCGCGATTTACTCGATGGCGAAACGGAGAAGCTGAAGCGGTGCAAGCGGTCGAATTGCGGCCTGACACGACCCAAGTTCGGAATCAACTGAGCCGCATTTCTGGCCGGGCCGGGATTCGTGAACTCGGCTCGCATGCGCGAATTCCTGACGTTCATTGTGGAAAACGCCCTTGCCGGCGACGCGTCTCTGAAAGAGACCGTGATTGGGGTACAGGTTTTCGGGCGGCGCCGAGCCGCAGATCCGGATCCGCCCGGCCAGGCTGAAAACTGCACCGATGCGCCTTGTCGCCGGAACGTTGCCCGTGAAGCTCAGCGTGCCGGCCGAACCGCTCTTGTTGGCCGATTGCGGGTAGTTCCCATACCCTCAGCACGCATCGGCCGATTCACAGCGCAACGGGCTGCCTGCTTCTGATTGCGTATACTTCCTGAGGCTGTGGCTTGCTAGCGTATGGGACGGGTGCGTCCTGACATACTGAAATTCCCCCGGCGATGCTCGATTTGTTCGCGGTTGCAGCGGCTCACCCACACGCGTTCTTGTCTCCCGATAGCGCGATCGGTTTCGGGCTGTTAGATTTCGTAGAACTGGTGGGTGCAGCGGCAATCACTGCACTTGTGTTGACGAGCAGCCGCGTTCGGCCATTGCTTCTGACCTTTGGGGAGAAAACCGGTTGGTGCATGCTGCTGCTGGCTGCGCTGCCGATCGCGCTGCGGTTGGCGCTTCTGCCACATTGCCCCGTGCCCACGCCAAGCGGATCGGACGACTTCGCTTACCTGCTTCTCGCCGACACGCTACGGCACTTTCGGCTGGCAAATTCGCCGCACGCGCTGCCGCAATTCTTCGAGCAGATTTTCGTGCTGCAGCAACCCACACACAGCTCGATTTATCCACTTGGTCAAGGCTTGGTTTTGGCGCTCGGCTGGATGGTGTTCGGCCACCCGTGGGCGGGCGTCCTGCTATCTGCGGGCGCGTTTTGCGCAACGTGCTACTGGATGCTGCGGGGCTGGACGACACCAGGATGGGCACTGGTCGGCGGTGTTCTAACGGCGGTCGAATTTGGCCCTTTGAGCTATTGGATGAATTGCTACTGGGGCGGGGCAGTCTCGGCGACCGCAGGGTGTCTAGCGTTGGGAGCGTTGCCGCGACTGGCCCGGCACAATCGAGTTCGAGACGCAATCTCGTTGGGATTGGGGCTCGCGCTGCAGTTGCTGACTCGGCCCTATGAATTCTTGCTGCTCGGTTTGAGCGTGTTACTGTTCTTCGCGCCAGCGCTCATTCGACACATCGAGTGGCGCAGAGTTATAAG
>JAVKSW010000285.1:0-4304 GCA_039583505.1 Bryobacteraceae bacterium
ACGTTGGACTGGACATTCGCTGGGCTTGCGGTCCGGGTGGGACGCAAACATGCCGGCATTACGTTGAGGTAACCGGGGCGGGCACGATTCTAGGAGAGCAGTGGATTACCCACGTTTCGGACCAGCAACAGGGCGTGGCGGGCGGTACCGACACTGTGCAGTTCGATTGGGTAAATGGAGCCAACGGACTCCCGGGGTGGGGTGCAGGGGCAATGATCGACCAAGTGATTTCGGAGTCGACGCCAGAGCCCGGCACCGCTCTCCTAATCGGGTTTGGACTTTTGGCTGTGGCCGGTTCACGGCGGTACCGAACCAAGTAATTCGGCTTTACCGACGCATTTTTCTCATGAGCGCATTGACGAAGGCGGGGTCCGGCTCGGATCCCGCTTTACGCGCAGCATTGACCTCTTTCCACGCTCCCGCATAGTCTCTGCGGAGATAGCAGATCATTGCCAGGCTCGAATGCGCGGAACCGAATGCGGGCTGGAGCCGAATTGAGCTCTCGAACGCTTGCGCTGCAGCATCGAAGTTTCCGACGCGGGCCTCCGCTACGCCGAGATCGTAGATCGCTTCGGAATTGCCGGGGTTCTGCGCGGCCTCGCGCCGTTTCGCCAACACATCGCTCTCGGCTTTCTGCTTGGAAGCAAGCGCCTGAGCCAATCCCTGTTGCGCCTCCGCCATGCCGGGCGCCAGTCTTAAGGCGTTGCGGTATGCGAGGATGGCCGCATCGGTTTGCCCCATTCCGGATGACAGTACGCCACCGAGAACCGCATAGACCGGGGCGTTGCTCGGGTCTAGCCGAAGCGAGGTCATGAATTCATCGATTGCTTCCTCACGATCGCGCTTCAGGAGGGCGGCGCCCAGCGCGCTGTGCAGGCGAGCACTGCCGGGATTCAGCGTCACCCCTTGACGGAGCGTCGCAAGCGCCAGATCGTCTTGCGAGTTCCGCTCCAAAGCCACGGCCAGCTCAAAACGAGCCTGAACACTTTTCGGGTCGCATTTGACCGCCGCCTGAAGCTGCGTCACGGCTGATGAATTCCGTCCATCCGCCGCGAGCGCCGCTGCCAAGATTTGATGCGCCTGCCGGCCCGGATTCGTGGACAATCCAGTGAGCATTTCGCTCAGAGCCGATACTGCGCGGTTTCCCCAGCGGCCCTCAAGCGCGCTCACGCCTTGCGCGAAATCGTAATCGCGCAGGCTGCGGATCAGTTTGATGGTACGCGGCGAAAACGTGTCGTTGGCCGGTTTATCCGCCATGAGGGTAGCGGAGCCCGCGTCGTGAACCGCTCCAAAGAGGTGGGCGAGTTCGTGCGCCAATATAAGCGTGTTTCGCAACTCGGTCTGTTGGGCTTGGTCAACGACGATAGCCGCGTGGGAGAAAGGCGTCACGCTGGCAGTGCGGCTGCCGGACGTAAGGCCAGTGATGCTCAACATCAAATCTGCAGGGCAATCCTTTTTCTGCGCCAGTGCCGCGCGGCGACTGTCCAGATCAGCAAAGTTGGCCGTGGGATCCGCCAGGTTCGCATCGGCTATCTTCCATCGGATGCCAACCTGGCGTTCATAAATCCGACTGACCGTTTGCAGACGTGAGTTCAAAACGGCGTGCCAGTGGTCTCTTTGCCGGAATGCGGAATCCGTAAAAACGCAAACCGTGATAACTCTCGGCCGTGGATAGAACCATACTGCGGCAAACGCTCCGAGGATCAGGAAGACAGCAAGCAGGACGCGCCATCGCCGCCGCATTACCACCTAGTCTCCCAGATCATGAAGGGCTTGTGCGGGCGCTATCGTCGGCGGGGTGCTGACGATTTACCGTTCAACCTTTCGTGCCAGCGCGGTGCCGCAAGCCCTCGAGTGCAAGCTCCGCAATCGCTTCGGCGAAGTTGGCAGTGAGTGGCCCGTGGCCGGCCAGGAGGCGGAAGTATAGCGGACCATAGAGGAGATCGAGGGTCAATTCGAGGTCGGTATCCGCGGCCAGGCGCCCTTTTTGTCGATGGCGTTCGAGAACCGCCATAGCCTGCGCGCGCCGGGGCTTTATCCAGGCCGATCGAAAGGCCTCCGCAACTTCCGCATCGCTCTGGGCGGCGGCGATAAAGGCTTTGAAGATGCGGCCCCAGCGCCCGGTCAGCAGCTTAATAAAATTGCGCAGCTGAAGCCGGACGTCTTGACGCAAATCGCCAGTATCGGGAAACGGCAACTCCTGGGCGACCGCTTCGCGCAGGGCTTCGATCAGTACCGCGGCCTTGTTCGGCCACCACCGGTAAATAGTAGCTTTACTGGCGCCAGCCCGTTCGGCGATGGCATCGGACGTGGTGCTGGAGAAGCCCATCTCTTCGAGCAGCTCGAGAGCGGCTTTGAGAATTCGCGCTCTGGCGACCTCGTCGCGGGGACGGCCTCGCGGTTTGGGCGCGGGAGGCATCTTTTCGAAACTTTATAGTACCGTAAATTCATCACTATATGGGAATGTGGATTGTCAGAGTTGCGCTTAACCGGCCCTACACATTCCTGGTTCTGGCACTGCTCATCGTTTTGATCAGCCCGATCGTCATTTTACGGACTCCGACCGATATCTTCCCGAACATCAATATTCCAGTGATCTCGGCTATCTGGACCTATAACGGCCTGAATCCCGAGGAGTTCGAAGGACGGATCACGTCCGTTTATGAGCGTGTTCTCACCACGACGGTAAACGACATTCAGCACATCGAGTCGACGACGCTGAACGGAACGGCGGTGGTCAAGATTTTTCTTCAGCCATACGCGAATGTGACGACAGGCGTTGCGCAGGTGACCGCTGTTTCACAGACGATTCTGAAGCAGATGCCGCCAGGCATCAACCCGCCGATTGTGCTCAGCTACAGCGCATCGAGCGTGCCGATCCTGCAGCTTGCGCTTTCGGGGAAGGGGCTTCAGGAACAAGACCTGAACGATATCGCCATGAATTTTCTGCGCACGCAACTGGTCACTGTGCCCGGCGCGGTGGTGCCCTATCCGTACGGGGGAAAGCAGCGGCAGGTGATGATCGATCTGAATCCAGCCGAACTGCAGGCCAAAGGCCTTTCGCCGTTCGACCTGGTCACGGCCGTTACTAATCAAAACCTGCTTCTTCCCTCAGGAACGGCCAAGATCGGCCAGTTCGAGTACGACGTGGACATGAACTACAGTCCGAAGCGGATTGCGGAGATCAATGAATTTCCGGTGAAGGTGGTTGGAAATTCGGCCATCTATGTGCGCGACGTGGCGAACGTCCGCAACGGATTCGCGCCGCAGACCAATATCATTCGCAGAGACGGGCAGCGCGGCGTGCTGGTGAGCGTATTGAAGGCCGGGAGCGCATCGACATTGGACGTTGTCCAGGGAATCAAAGACCTTCTGCCGCACGTGGCGGCGACTCTTCCGTCCAACCTGAGAATTCAGCCGCTCGCCGACCAGTCTATTTTTGTGCGTGCAGCGATCAACGGAGTGATACGCGAGGCGGTGATCGCAGCCTGCCTAACAGGACTCATGATTCTGATCTTCCTGGGGAGCTGGCGAAGCACGCTGATCATCGCGATCTCGATTCCACTCTCGATTTTGAGCTCGGTGATCCTGCTCAGCGCGCTGCACGAAACGATCAACATCATGACGCTGGGCGGATTAGCGTTGGCGGTGGGAATTCTAGTGGATGACGCAACCGTCACGATCGAAAACATCGAGCGTTACCTGGAGGAAGGACAGAGCCTTCGCACGGCGATTCTCGAAGGCGCGGCGCAGATTTCGGTGCCGGCGCTGGTCTCCACACTTTGTATCTGCATCGTATTCCTCCCGATGCTTTTCCTGAGCGGAGTGGCAAAGTACCTGTTCGTTCCACTTGCCGAAGCGGTGGTGTTCGCAATGGTCGCTTCCTATGTGCTGTCGAGAACGCTGGTGCCGACGCTTTCGATGTATCTGTTGCGCGAGCGCCGGCCGGGTGGGCACGAAGCGTCGACGGCGAAAATGCGGAACCCTTTGGCGCGTTTCCAGCAAGCTTTCGAGCGTGGCTTTCAACGGACAAGACTGCAGTATGAGGCGGTTTTGACTACTCTGGTTTACCGCCGGAATTTTTTTGTGCCGGTATTCGTTGCGGTGTGTCTTGCGGCGGTGACGCTGGTTCCGTTCCTGGGGCAGGACTTTTTCCCGGCGACCGATACCGGGCAATTCAAGCTGCACGTGCGCGCCAAAACCGGGACTCGGATCGAAGAGATGGCACGGCTGTGCGACCTAGTCGACGACGCCATTCGTAAACAGATTCCGACGAACGAGCTAAACACTGTTCTCGACAACAT
>JAVKSW010000286.1:0-4304 GCA_039583505.1 Bryobacteraceae bacterium
TCGCAGAGTTCCGCAATCTCCAGAAGGAGCGTAACCGCCGCGACGCCGACGATCTCGATATGGCCGCCAAGCTCTATTTAGCCGCTCTGCATGACAAGAAACCGTTCCATCCGGGCGACCATGGGTTCGAATTTTCAACTGAGGATATCGAGGGTTATTTACGAGGCATCCGCGCCGCTCAAATCGCCCGCGCAGCGCTCAACCCCGAAAAATCGAGGCAGCAAGCCGCCTAGCCGACACAAAACCGCGACCGGAAAGGAGCGGATTTACCTTATTTTCTAAAGCTTGCGAAGTTCCACGCTCGATTTCTCTTGACGTATATTGCAAATAGCGATATCGTAATTGCAGATCGCTATATGACGGTCACCGAGAAAATCCGCTACTTGCGAGTCGTTGAGGGCCATCTCCGCGGCCTCGATCGTGAAATGACTCAAACGGAAGTCGTGGCTGCCATTCGTAAGGAACTGAAGAAGTCCATTAGTCAGCCGTATCTTTCACAACTCGAGAACGGTAGCCGCCGCCATCTGACCAACACCACTCGGCTGCTGCTCGCGAAATTTTTCCGTGTCCACCCGGGTTATTTAGTCGACGACCCGGAGGGTTTTCAAACTGAGCTGATCACCGACTTTCGCGGCCAGGAAGATAAGCTGGACCTCTGGCTCATTCAAGGAGCGGAACGATTCCGCCGCGACGCGCCCCTTTCGGAGGCGCTGTTAAAGCTCGCCCGGCATGATGACACCCGTAAATGCGTTCTGCTGCTCGGAGAGGTTCTGGAAACACCGGATCTCTTAGGCCGCCTCTGGGAAGTGCTCAAGCCGAAAGAGGAGGTTGCCTCATGAGCTGGTCTGACATTTACTTGCTTTGTTTCGCCATCGGAGCGCTTTGGGCGCTGGCGTCTTTATTGCTCGGTGGCTTGCATCTGGGCCATGCCGCTCACGGGGCTCACGCGCCGGCACACTCTCACGGCGCAGCCAAAGGAGCCATGCGGCACGGGTCGGCACCGAGTTGGATCGGCGCCATGATCAACCCGAGTTCCGCCGCTGTGTATCTTACCTGGTTCGGTGGTGTCGGTTATCTGTTGACGCGCCACTCTGGTCTCGGCTTTTGGATCGATCTCATCGTCGCGATCGCTGTCGGTCTGGCCGGTGCGTGGTGTCTCGCTGCCTTCCTTCGCTTCCTGCAATCACGCGAGCAGCCGATGGACCCTGCCGACTATGACATGATCGGCGTTCTCGGACGGGTCTCGAGTACCATTCGCCCCGATCGTGTCGGCGAAATGATCTATGTGCGCGATGGCGCGCGGCGACCACTCAACGCCCGCAGTGAAGATGCGAGAGAGATCGCGCGTGGCGAGGAAGTCGTGGTGACTCGCTACGAAAGAGGGATTGCTTATGTACGTACCTGGGAGGCAATGACCCAGTCGGGTATGGCATTCGGCCCGGAATCGTCGCCAAAGGAGCAGACAAAAGATGTCGAGTGAAATTGTATATATCGCGGCAGTGGTTGTCCTCACACTGCTGGTGTTGATGATGGCCATGGCTACGCTCTATCGCAAGGCCGGGCCCCACGAGGCGCTGATCGTCTACGGACTTCGCGGGACGCGCATTGTCAAGGGCCGCGGGACCGTCATTTTCCCGATGGTCGAAAACTATCGGCAGCTCTCGCTACAGCTCATGTCGTTTGATGTGGCGCCAATGCAGGATCTCTACACCAAACAGGGCGTTGCCGTTACCGTCGAGGCGGTTGCTCAAATCAAGGTGAAGAGCGATCCCGAATCCATTCAAACCGCCGCCGAACAATTCCTGACCAAAACCGACCAGGCCCGAGAGGGACTCATTCGGCTGGTCATGGAAGGTCATCTGCGCGGCATCATCGGCCAGCTCTCTGTCGAGCAGATTGTGAAAGAGCCTGAGATGGTCGGCGACCGCATGCGTGCGACGTGTGCGGACGACATGGGCAAGATGGGTCTCGAGGTCATCTCCTTCACCATCAAGGAAGTTCGCGACAAGAACGAGTACATCAGCAACATGGGCCGGCCCGACATTGCGCGCATCAAACGCGATGCCGACGTTGCCGCCGCCGAAGCCGATCGTGATACCGCCATCCGTCGCGCGGAAGCCATGCGAGCCTCCGCCGTCGCCAAAGCGCAAGCTGACCAGGAGCGCGTGCTGGCTGAAGCCCTGTCGTTGGGTGCTCAAGCTCAGGCCCAGCGCGATTTGGAGATCAAGAAAGCGCAATATGTCGAGACCATCAAACGGCAACAGGCTCAGGCTGACAAAGCTTACGAAATCCAGTCTAATGTGATGCAGCAGCAAGTCATCACCGAAGCCGTCAAGATTCGCCAGATCGAGAAAGAGCAGGAGATCAAGGTTCAGGAGGCGGAGATTCTGCGGCACGAAAAAGAGCTCATCGCAACCGTCATTAAGGGCGTCGAAATCGAACGCCAACGCATCGAAATGCTGGCCGAGGCAACTCGCCGCAAGATGACCATTGAGGCCGAAGGCAGCGCGGCTGCCACACGCGCCCAGGGAGAAGCCGATGCCGACATCATCTTGAGAAAAGGCGAGGCTGAAGCTCGCGCCATGAACGTCAAGGCCGAGGCGTACCAGGAATGGAACCAGGCTGCCGTCGTCGACAAGCTCATCACTGGCTTGCCGGAAGTGGTAAGGGCCTTGGCCTCGCCGCTTTCCAACATTGACAAGATCACCATTGTTTCCACTGGTGACGGCGATGCCGCGGGCATGCACAAAATCACCGGCGATATGACCAAAATTGCCGCCCAAATACCGGCCCTCTTCGAGACTTTGTCCGGTATGCAAATGTCTGAGTTACTTGGTAAGGTTCGCACCATCACCGACCGTCCGAACGATTCTGGCAAGTCCAATGGAACAGTAACTCATACGGAACCGCGACCATGAGGAAGCGGGCACTTAGTATTGAAAGGAGAGAACAATGCCCTTATTAGATCGAGTAACTACGCTCATCAGAGCCAACCTCAACGATTTGGTGGACAAAGCGGAGAATCCGGAGAAACTGTTGAAGCAGTTACTTCTTGATATGCAAAACCAGTTCATGCAGGTAAAGACGCAGGTGGCGATTGCCGTTGCCGACCAGCACCTGCTCGAAAAGAAACAGGAGGAGAACCTCAACCAGCAAAACGACTGGCTTCGCAAAGCCGAATTGGCGGTTCAGAAAGACGAGGACGACCTTGCGCGTATGGCGCTGGAGCGCTCCGTAACATATGAAAACGCCGCCAAAAACTTCGCGCAGCAGATTGAGGATCAGTCTCATCAGGTTCAGATTCTGCGCGACGCTTTGCACCGTCTCGAACAGAAGATGACCGAAACCAGAATCAAAACAGAGCTATTGATCGCGCAACATCGGCGCGCCAGATTGTCGCAGCGTACCGGGTCGGCAACTTCTAAGGATATAAAGCACGATATCGCGTTCGACCGACTGCGAGACAAAGTGCTCGAAGCCGAGGCGCTAGGGCAGGGAACTCTCGAAGCCGGGAAGCCCGATATGGACCACCGGCTGGCGGCGCTTGAAAAATCGGATCAGGTAGATCGCCTGTTGGCGGATCTGAAAGCCCGAGCCATGCGAGCGCTGACCTGATTCGCTAACATGCCAATGTGATGAAAGCTCTCTTGCTTTCCGAATACGGAAGATTAGAAACAGTTGAAGTTCCCATGCCGCGTCCTGGGCCGGAAGAAGTTTTGGTTCGTGTCGCGGCATGCGGCATTTGCGGGAGCGATGTTCATGGTTACGACGGCTCATCGGGGCGCCGCATTCCGCCGATCATTATGGGCCATGAAGCGTCCGGAACGGTGGCTGCCCTCGGACAAGGCGTTTCCGGCGTCAATGTCGGCGAACACGTCACCTTTGATTCCACCATCTACTGCGGAGAGTGCGAATACTGCCGCAAAGGACAGATGAATCTCTGCTCACATCGCCAGGTGTTGGGCGTCTCGACGCCCGAGTACCGGCGCGAAGGCGCGTTCGCTGAATACGTCGTCGTGCCCGCCCGAATCGTTCATGCTCTTCCGGAGAAGCTGAGCTTGGAGGAGGCTGCGATGGTGGAACCGCTCGCAGTCGCCGTTCATGCCGTGTCGCTCGCCCGCGTTTCCGCAACCGACACCGCTCTGCTCGTCGGAGCCGGTATGATCGGCCTGCTCGTCCTGCAAGCGTTACGCGAGGCCGGTTGCTCGCGCGTGGTTGTTGCCGATATCGACGACACGCGCCTCGCGCTCGCAAAATCGCTCGGCGCAACCGAAACCGTTAACGCCAAAACAGCAGACCTTGGG
>JAVKSW010000287.1:0-4293 GCA_039583505.1 Bryobacteraceae bacterium
ATTCTGTTTGGCTCGCTAACCTCTGCCTTCCGGCCTCGGCCCGCTTTGCCTATTTACAGAAGTTTAAGGGCACAATCCTCCGACATCGCGACCTGCGTATCACAAGGGTCGGCATGGTGCGCGCACTCAGTTTGTGGATATCCTGGCAGTCTCCTTAATCAAATAACATGATCGTCACCCCCGGTGCCGGACGTCTCGGGCAGCGCGCAAGACGCGGAGCGTCACGGGCCTAGACTAATGCAAAAAGTTCTAAAAGCCTCCACGAGGGGAAGCCACGCCAGCATCTCGCCTTCCTCCTCGACGGGTTGCGATCTTCGCGATCGGTTTTTCAAAAATCGTCATCCGCGAGGAAGTGCGGCGGCTGATCCCCCAAAAGAGAACGCTTCCGACTTGCTCGGTCTGAAATAGCGCAATAAATTCAGCTTCGCAGGCCATCGAAAGCTTGCTCGATCTCGGCCTTCGCTTCGGCAGACGGTGGCAGGAACGGCAAGCGCGGCGGGCCTCCATAATAGCCGTTTAAGTCCATCGCGTACTTCAATCCCGGGATGCCGTATTTCGTCGCAATCAGTCGCGAAGCCGGACTCAGGCGCGACTGCCAATCCTTTCCCGCCTCCGGCTCGCGGGCGCGAAATGCTTCCCAGACTGTCACGCAAGCATAGGGGAGGGGATTCGCCAGCGCCAGAATCGCTCCGGCCGCCCCGGCCTGGAGCGCTTCCCAGAAGATGCCGGACGAACCGGTGAGTGTCTGAAAGCCTGGTTTGACCGCACGCACCGTTTCCTTTAGCTTCTCCAGATTTCCCGAACTGTCTTTCATGCCGATAATATTCGGATGATGCGACAGCTCCGCGAGGGTATCGACCGGCAAGTCGTACCCGGTGACTTGCGGGATGTTGTAAATCAGAACCGGGAGCTTCGACCGGTCTGCCACTGCGCGGAAGAACAAGGCCTGTGTTTCGGGCCGGTGCATCTGAATCCGGTAGTAAAACGGCGTGAGTGTCAACGCGGCGTGAAAGCCCGCGTCGGCAGCCCGGTCCGCCATCCGGACTGTCTCGTGCACGCTCTCCGCCCCGACGCCGGCAATCAGTGTCTTGCCTTCGCCACTCGCTTCGCCCACCCATTCCATCAGTTGAATACGTTCCTCGGGGCTCAACAGCGGCGTCTCGCCAGTGGACCCGCAGACCACGTACCCGGTCAACCCAATCGTATTGAGCTTCTGGATGTTGTGAAAAATCTTATCCTTATATAGGCGGCCGTCTTGATCGAAGCAGCTAATCAGGGCCGGGAAGATTCCTTGTAATTTCATTACACTCTCCGGTTAGGGGAAAAGGCCTGCCGGCGTGCGCGCGCCAACAGGCCTTCTTACTTGCTCACCGATCCTATCTGGCAACGAACGTGATCACGAGCGTGTAAAGCGCGAGTGATTCGATAAGCACCAGGCCGAAGATCAACGTAAACCGGATGGCCGCGACCGCTCCCGGATTGCGCGCCATCGCTTCGGCAGCCGAGCCTGCCAGCTTTCCTTGACCCAAGCCGCAAAGACCAGCGGCAATTCCCATCGCCAGATACGCGGCGGCTAAGCGCATGGCGTCCGCGGGCGATGTGCCTCCTCCGCCGCCCTGGCCTTGGGCAAGCATCGGGCTCGCCAACGCCAGAAGGCTTGTCACGAGCATCATGAGTTTGTTTTTCATCGTTTTCTCCTATGTAGTTGCTGCCAGGAGGTGGTTCGACACCGTGCGTTGGGACGCCGGGCGCTCACACTGGAAGCGGATAAAGCCTTAATGCTCGTGCGACACCGCGCCACCGACGTAGACCATCGCGAGCACCATAAAAATGTACGCCTGCAGCACTGAAACGAATAGATGCAGGCCTATGAAGAGGACGGGAATAATAACTTTCGTCAGCGAGACGAATGTGAGATAGACTGTCTCGCCCGCAAACATGTTGGCAAAGAGACGCACGGTGAGCGAAAGCGGCCGGGCGAAGTGACTGACGATTTCGATCACCAGCACCAGCGGCGCTAACCAGATCATCGGGCCCAGAAACTGCTTGATGTAACCGAACCCGTTCGCCCGCAAGCCCGCTGCATGATAGAAGAGGAACACTGCAACCGCCATCCCGAGTGGAACCATCGTGTACATGGTCGGCGAATCGAAGCCGGGGATCAGGCCGATCAGGTTCATAAAAAGGATAAAAAGAAAAATGGTGCCGAAAAAGGCCATATATTTGGGCCCGTCGTGCCCGACCACCTCTTCGGCGGACGCGTGGATGAATTCGTAAATCAGTTCGAGCGAATGCTGAGCCTTTCCCGGGCGGTCCACCGACAAGCGGCTGCGGAGCAATCCAAAAAAAATCAGCATGAGTAGCACCACCACGATTTGGCAGACCATCCAGTCGCTCCACGGATTCCGTGGGTCTTGCGCCGGGAAATGGATGGCGTTCAACAGTGCATTTGCCGGCCCGGCGAGGGCACGATTGAACAGGCCGGTGATCCAAAGTTCGTGTGGCATTCAGTCCGAGCGTTTACTTCGTGACAAGACCTTGGATGATCTCAAGGACTGACGAAAGAAGAATAGCGGCAGTGCTGGCGAGAAGACCGAGTGCAACCGCTAAGGGGTTGACCCCCAACGTCTTCACTATAATATAGCCGACCGTGAACAGGAGCAGGTAGCGGGCCACGAAAGCTCGCGCTTTCCACGGCTGGCGCGGCGCATCCGCCGCGGCGATGGATCGGGCGAGCACTTCAAACAGCCACAAATTACCGAACGAACCCGCCGCGCCCAGCAGGAAGGCAACGGCCGGGCGCGGGCCCTGCAGCCCAAAATACGAAACGAACCCAGCGATCCCGAACGAACCCGTCAGCCAATACACACGCCGCAGAGACCACTGTGCATCCTGGTTGGTCATGACCGCGCGCCGGTCTTCTTGTCGTCGTGCAGAAGCTCCCGAACTACTTGAATCAACCCCGCAGCCATTCCCAGTAAGATACCCAACACTCGCAGGAACGCCACGTGCAGCCAATTGTCAGCGAGCGCGCCCAGGATGTAGCCGGCCACCACCGACGCCGGCAGGGTGAGTGCCAGCGACAGGTACTTCCCGAGCCAGATCAGCGATTTGTCCGGCTTTGCCGCCATGTGCCAAACGAACCCATTTCAACGGAACTGTGGACGAACGGAATGTTGACCGACCAGCGAAGAATCCTTTCGTTGCCGCCGACCCTAACGAAAGGATAAGCCATTCTATGTTTGTTCCATCTTGGGAATGTATTGGAAGGGGTTGGAGGCGCGGGGCGGGATGGAACTGCCGAATAGAGGTTTTGGAAGGGTGTCATAGCGTGCGGTCGTTTCGATCTAGCCACGTTAGACTGCTAGTTTGGTCGTAGCGCCTGTCAATAAAGCTGTTATCCAAAGCGCTGCTTCGTATGCGCTGGAGAACTGAAACTCACCCTCGCTCTCGCCTGGCATGCATTGCATCACCTTCGCAAATGTTGAAAGTGATTGCCGCATTGAAGTGCAACACCTGAAAAATTAGCTCATGAGGCAACAAGAGAACTTGAGACGGAGTCCCCGTACTCGAGCAGCGAACGTTCGCACTTCTTCGAATGGCTAGTGGGTGTGGCGCGACGCGCAGCACTATCGTGGGAGGCGCGACACGCCGTTCGGGTCGGTAGCGCGGTGTATTTACACTCATACAGCTTACAGCGCGATCGCTTTCGGTTAACCAACCGTTTAGTAAATCCCGTCGCGGCGTCCGGTTCGTGAATGGGCGCTTCAGTTCGGCAGGAGTTTGATACCCACCATATCCGATGCTGGTGCAGGCTAGCGTATTATCAGGACGTCATGCATAGAGCGCGCAAGATCACGGTCGAAATCTCGGCTGAGCTGCTCAAGGCTCAGCGAGCAAGCGGTGCCGGTACTACCCGGACGCTTCGCACGGGGTTGCAACTCGTTGCCGCATCGCGGACGTATGCGACGCTGCGAGGGTTCCGTGGCAAAATTCGCTTATCCCGGACCTCGGCCGACCTAAAAATCGACCGATGATCGCAGCCGATACGAGTACCTGGATCGCGTTCTTTCAAGGCGAGGCGGGTAAAGATGTCGAGCTGCCCGATGGGAGCCTTGGGGATCGGCAAGTGCTCGTGGCGCCTCCTGTCGTGACCGAGTTGCTGAGCGATCCAGGCATTAGCTCTGAAGTATCGAACATTCTTTCCGAACTGCCGCTAATCGAGATCAAGCCTGGATGTTGGAACCGAGCTGGCGCACTTCGTGGCACGTTCCTAGCAAAACGCCGCAAGGC
>JAVKSW010000288.1:0-4292 GCA_039583505.1 Bryobacteraceae bacterium
AATGGCGGTCAGCAAGGGCCAGATGCTCGGGCCCGGAAGAACGTATCGATGATGCGGCGCCGCATCCATCAAGGTTGTGACCAGTACTTCGCGCCGATCATTCCGCAGGCCGGTGACGATGGCGCGCTCCTCTTTGGGCACCCAGAGCGGATACCGGCCGCCCGATACGGGAAGATATTCGAAGTTGTAGTTCTTGGGAGGCGATGAGGCCGCCCACTCGAAGCTGTCTGCGTCCCACGGATTGTCCCCTGCAATTGAGCCCTTCCTGCGGCTCCAGAAAACGTTTGCCAGAAATACAATGCCGCCCAGTGCGATGATGCACGCGCCGTACGTCGCGAGCAGATTAAGCGGCCCCCAGCCCATCTCAGCAGGATAGGTGTAGATGCGGCGAGTCATGCCTCTCAAGCCGAGGATGTGCATCGGGAAAAAAGTGAGGTTGAAGCCGATGAACAGGATCCAGAAGTTCACTTTTCCGAGGCGCTCGTTCAGCAAGCGGCCGGTCATTTTCGGAAACCAGTGATAGAAGGCGCCCATCAGCGGGAATACCGCACCGCCGATGAGGACGTAATGGAAGTGCGCGACGACGAAGAACGTGTCATGCACCTGCAAATCGAGAGGAACGGAGGCGAGCATCACGCCGGTGAGCCCACCCAGCACGAAAATGGCGATAAAGCCGAAAACGAAATGCATGGCGGCGGTCGTGCGGATGCGGCCCGTCCAGAGCGTGGCAAGCCAGCAGAAGATCTGGACGCCGCTGGTAATGGCGATCATCATGCTCGCGGCGGTGAAATAGGCTTCGCCGATTTGGGGCAGCCCAGTGGCAAACATGTGATGCACCCACAATCCGAAAGCTACGAAACCATTGGCAACTTGTGAAAGCACCAGGGCAGGGTAGCCGAAAATTTGCCGCCGCGAGTGCGCTACTACGATGGCGGATACGAAGCCGAGCGCTGGAATGAAGATGATGTAGACCTCAGGGTGCCCGAAAAACCAGAAGATGTGTTGGAAGAGAATCGGGTCGCCGCCTTCCGCTGGATTCAGGTAGTTGGTACCGGAGGTGCGGTCTACTAGCAGGAATGAGCTGGCGATCATGATGGCCGGCATGGCAAAAATCACCATGAACGACTGCACGAGCATGGACCAGCAATAAATGGGAATGCGGTTGAGCGACATGCTAGGCGCTCGCATTTTGAAAATCGTGGCGATCAGTTCGGCGGCCACGCACATGGCCGATACTTCCGTCCAGGTGATCATCTGGCACCAGAAATCGACCCGCTTTCCAGGATCGAACTGCGGCCCGGCGAGCGGCGGGTAAGAGAACCAGCCGGCATCGGGCGCGGAGTTGCTGAACACGCCCCAATACAGGAAGAGCGCGCCGAACAGGTACATCCAGTAGCCAAACGCGTTCAGGCGCGGGAAGGCCACATTGCGCGTGCCGAGCATGAGCGGAACTATGTAGATACCCATGCCCTCCATCACCGGCACGGCGAACAGGAACATCATCGTTGTGCCATGCGTCGTGAAGATCTCGTTGTAGCGATCGGGGCTGAGAAATCCAGAGTTGGGATGCGCGAGTTGGAACCGCATCAGCAGCGCTTCTATTCCGCCGATAAGTAGAAAAATGAACGCGGTGACGATGTACCGCATTCCGATCGCCTGGTGCGTAGTAAAAGAGAACCAGCCGAAGACGCCGCGCGGATGTCGCCAGGATTGCTCGAGCGCGGCGATCTCCTCCGCTTGATTTTGCGTGGTCGCGAAGGTGGGTTCCGTCGGGTTCATTTCAGACTCTCGAGGTACTCGAGCAGCGGCTGCAGGTCTTCCGATTTCAGAGCGATGGTGGCCATGTGATTTCCGGGCTTGACGCTTTGCGGATCGACGATCCAGCCGCCAAGATTACCCATGCTGTTGGGCAGAGTGTTCGCGGCAATCCCCCGCCGGCTTCCAAAATGCGTCAGATCTGGCGCGACCTGGCCCGCCGCTGGGGTGCCGCGAATGGAATGGCAGAATTCACATGCGTTGTTCAAAAACACTTGTTCTCCGTGCTGTTTTATTGGGTCGGTGGGCGTTGCGGCAGGCTTCAATTGTTGATCGAGCCAGGCATCGAATTTTGCTTCCGGCTCCGCGATGACCCAGAGCGCCATATGCGCGTGCTGCAAACCGCAGAACTCCGCGCATTGACCGCGAAACGCGCCGGGGCGGTCGGCTTCAATCCATTCGGTTGTTACGCGCGACGGAATCAAATCGCGCTTGCCGTGCAGATTAGGTATCCAAAAACTGTGAATCACGTCATTTGATCGACCCGAGATCATGACCGGACGGCCCACCGGTATATGGATTTCGTTGGCGGTCACCAGAACGCGACTCGTATCGGGATTGTCATACTGCACCTGCCACCACCATTGATTGCCGGTAAGCTCGATCACCATGCCGTTTTTGGTTTGGCCGAGATCGGCGACAGCCTTTCCGGTGAGGACGCTGGAGATGAGCAAGACAAAAAGAATGAGAACTGTGGCGATGGTTGCGCCGGTGACGACTCGAGTCAATTTTGTTTCCGTCTTCTCCGACGGAAGATGGGTAGTTTCGAGCGGCTCCTGCTCAATGCCGCGATGGCGCCGCACGAGGCTCCAGAGCGTCAGGCCCAGCACGATAACGAACACTGCCGTGAGCGGCCAAACAAAGAACCAGAACAGATCGGCAATCCGGTCGGCCTGCGGGCCACCCGGATCGACGGCGGATTGCTGATGGCCGGCGCACCCGGTCAATAAGAGAGCGCCCCATGCAAGCAGGGCTGCGGCTGCCCGGCGAGCGTTCATTTCGTGACCCCGGTGGTCCGATTCACAATCGTTTGGGGATTGGATTGAATGTTGTCACTGCGGCCCGAAGTGGCGGATCGCGGCTGGAGCCCGTTCATCGAGCGAACATAGGCGATGATTTGCCAGATCTGATATTCGGGGATTCGACCGCCCCAGGAAGGCATGCCGTTGGGCCGCCCTTTGACGATGGTGTCGAAGAGATTCTCAGGCTCGCCGCCATAAATCCATTCGGTCTTAATCAGCGGCGGACCAATACCGCCGCCACCTTGCGAATGGCAGCCGGAGCAGTTGTACCAGTTATAGAGGCGCTGGCCTTCCGAGATGTCGTAACCGCTGCCGTTGTATGGATTCGTGACGACCGGTTGCGGCTCGACGGGTCCTCCGGGGCGCAACGGGCTTTCACGCGCCGCATCGCCGAAAATGGCGAGTCGAGCGGGAGACGGCCGCAGGTCGCGCTTTTCCCGCTGGCATCCAGCGACTATAAGCATCGAGCAGCAGGCAATAGCCGACACCGTTCGCACGGATATCCTCCTTGCGTTAATGGACCTGAGGCACACCATAGTCATCGAGAATCTGCTTGATCTCCGCGGAGTCGCTTTCAATCGCATCGTCCAACTGCGCTCTTAGCCCGTCGTCACCCTTTCGCACTGCGGCTGAGATGTCATAGACGAATGGAACGGCGAGAAAGGTGGCGGGAGAAACGGGCGTGATATCGAGCGGCACCGTTTCCTGCTTCGCGAAATAGCCGGCGAACGGTCCCCAGACGATCGCCACATCGATATCGCCCGCGGCGACTGCGTCGACGATCTTGCGCGGCGGGTTCTTGTCGCCATATTCTCCGAAAAGACTGAAGCCGGTGACGTTCTTCGTGATGCCTCGGCGGGCGAGCGCGGCCGCGGGCGGCGCGTAATCGTCGCCCACGACGTGCACTCCGACGTGCCATTGCGCGAAACGTGGATCGTCGAGAGATTCGATCCGGAGATTGCGGTCATGTCGTGAGACAAACACGTAGCTGGATCGATAGTACGGCTTGGTTGTTGTGACCGAACCCAGCGACGTGGGAACGCCCATGATGAGATCGCACCGACCCGCATCGAGCGTGTTCTTGACGAACGACTTGCGTTGCGCCCACCACGTGTATTCGAGCTTTGCCCCGACCTTACCCGCCAGCAATTCGGCGAGCTTGTTCTCAAAACCATCGCCGTGCACATTCGAGAACGGCAAGTTGTTCGGGTCGGCACAGACGCGGAGTGCAGCCTGATCGCCGGCGAGCGCCGGAGCGACAACGCACAAAAATAGGCTAAGGCAGCGAAAAGACATAAAGCATGCCGCCTTTTGTCGTATATTTGCCTAAATCGGACATTGCGTTCGTAAATCCAAGCGCCGCAGTGCCATCGACAGTGTTGATACCGCCCGCAACGACGGCGCCTGCCCAACCTCCCACGCCGGAGAGGACGGCTACATATTGCTTTCCGTCGG
>JAVKSW010000289.1:0-4279 GCA_039583505.1 Bryobacteraceae bacterium
CGCCGAAGCCGGATTTCCCGACGAGATCTATGTAGGTCGCGGGGCTCGCCTGGCCAGCCGCTCGGATATTTTCCGCGAGGCCGACGTTCTTGCGCAGGTACGATGCCTCGGAGCTAATCCGGATGAGGGGCGATCCGATCTTGCACTGCTTCGTCCGGGCCAGGCTGTCGTCGGATTCGGAGAGCCGTTGACGGCGCTCAAAGAAGCTTCCGATTTAGCGGAAACCGGGGTGTCGTGTTTTGCTCTGGAACTTGTTCCCCGTATCACGCGCGCGCAGAGCATGGACGCGCTTTCGTCGATGGCCACCATCGCGGGCTATCGTGCGGTTTTGATAGGCGCGATGCACCTTCCAAAAATGTTTCCGATGTTGATGACGGCAGCGGGAACGATCACGCCGGCGAAGGTGTTCGTATTGGGCGCCGGGGTCGCCGGTCTGCAAGCGATTGCTACCGCACGCCGCATGGGCGCCGTGGTCTCCGCTTACGACGTTCGGCCCGCTGTCAAGGAGCAAGTCGAAAGTGTCGGCGCGAAGTTTATCGTTCTCGACGTGGATTCGAAGACCTCCGAAGATAAAGGCGGATACGCCAAAGCCATGGACGAGGCCTTCTACCGGCGACAGCGTGAATTGATGACCGAAGTGCTTCGCGAGCAGGACGTGGTGATCACCACGGCGGCTGTTCCAGGCCGCAAATCGCCAATCTTAGTCACGACCCAGATGGTGGAGGCGATGTGCAGTGGGTCGGTGATCGTTGACATCGCCGCAGAGCGGGGAGGGAATTGCGAGGTAACTCGCGCGGGCGAAACCATCGTGCACAACCGGGTCACCGTAGTTGGCCCCGTGAACGTGCCTTCGATGGTGCCTTACCACGCAAGCCAGATGCTCTCTTCAAACATCGCCGCGTTCTTGAAGCTCCTTCTCGCCAACGGATCGTTGGCAGTGAATCGCGAGGACGAAATCATTCGTGAAACTCTCGTGACTCACGAAAACAGCGTTGTGCATCCGCGCATCGCGGAACTCATCAGCGCCTCTCAAGGCGCAGAAAAGCCGGTAAACGCATGACCTCATACGAAATCGCCATCTGGGTATTCATGTTGGCGGCATTCCTTGGATTCGAATTGATCCGCCGGGTCTCCCCGCTCCTCCATACGCCGTTGATGTCTCTGACCAACGCCATCTCGGCCATCGCGGTAGTTGGCGCGATCTTGATAACGGGCGAAAAGGAAGCCACCATGCTCACGCGCACCTTGGGCTTCATTGCCGTCGTCGCTTCGGTTACCAACGTGGTCAGCGGCTACCTGATCACGGACCGCATGCTGAAGATGTTCAAGAAACGAGGGCCGGCGCACAAATGATCGAAAATATTTTTCCCGCTCTGTACATCCTGGCGGCGGCCAGCTTCATTCTGGCGATCAAGTGGATGAACTCGCCGGTGACGGCCCGACGCGGAGTGATCATCGGTGAGATCGGCATGCTGCTGGCGGTGGTCGGAACCCTCCTGCGGCACGAGGTCGTTAACTACGAGTGGATCCTGATCGCTTTCTTTGTCGGATCGGCTATTGGTGTTCCGATCGCCTATTACATGCCGATGACGGCGGTCCCACAGCGAACTGCCATCTCTCACGCGTGCGGCGCACTCGCCTCCGCCTTGATTGGAACAGCCGAGTACTATCGGCGCATGCCGCACGGGTTTGTCATGGGTGCGCTGATACTTGAAACCCTGCTTGGTTTTCTGACCTGCACTGCCAGCGTCATGGCGTTCGGCAAGCTGCAAGAAATTCTTCCGACCCGGCCCATGACGTTCCGCGGTCAAAACTTTGTCAACCTTGGTGTGTTCGGCTTCGCCGTTGCAATTGGCGTCGTGCTCGTCTTCCGCCCCGAGCAAAGCTACTTGTATCCGATTTTCATGACGCTCTCGCTGGTTTTTGGAGTGCTGCTCATCGTTCCGATCGGTGGCGCCGATATGCCGACCGTCATCGCGCTTTTAAACTCCTACGCAGGTCTGTCGGCGGCCGCCATGGGGTTCGCGCTCGATAACAAGCTCCTCATCGTTGCCGGCGCCCTCGATGGCTCTTCGGGATTCATCCTGTCCGTCATCATGTGCCGCGCCATGAACCGATCGTTCACCAACGTGCTGTTCGGCGCATTCGGCACCATCCAAAGCAGCGTCAAGCAGACCACCGCACGTCCGATCCGCTCCGCATCGGCTGAAGAAGCCGCTGAAATTCTCGATGCCGCCCGCACGGTCACGGTTATTCCGGGGTACGGCATGGCGGTTGCGCAGGCCCAGCATAAGCTGCGTGAGATGTACGACGTGCTCACTCGCCGCGGTGTAGATGTCAAATTCGCAATTCATCCCGTCGCGGGGCGCATGCCTGGTCACATGAACGTGCTGCTTGCGGAAGCCGACGTTCCCTACGATCATCTCTTCGAAATGGACGATATCAATCCGGAATTCCCAAGGACCGATGTCGCCCTGGTGATCGGCGCAAACGACGTGGTCAATCCCGCCGCGCGTACCGACAAGACCAGCCCCATCGCAGGCATGCCGATTCTCAACGCGTGCGATGCCCGCACGGTGATGGTGATCAAGCGCAGCATGAGCCCCGGGTTTGCCGGTATCGACAACGACCTGTACTACATGGAAAAAACTCTCATGCTGTTCGGCGACGCCAAAGCGTTCGTCTCGAGCATTGTCAAAGAGCTCAACGCGACCGTCGGCGCGGCTCACTAGTTCACCCCAAAACGCGCTAAACTGACCTCATTCCAAAGTCGCGGCGGAACGGTCGCGGAAGGAGGAACGCATGAGTGCAGCAATTTCTGCCCGAGCGCCTTTAGCTCAGGAAGGAAGCGAATATTGGGAAGACCTGATTGCCGGCTGCCAACGGCAGGCTCATGCGATTAATACCGTCGCGTCCGAACACGGTATTGGAGCGGGCCATTTCCTGGAATGCCATTGCGGGCCGGACCTGCATATCTTTAAATCCCATTGCCCTTCGACCAGCGTCAAAGTGAGCATCAATTATTGTGCCTGGGGACCGATGCTCGATGGAATCATCACCGGCCAAGAAGACGACGATCGGGAATTTTGTCCCGAAGAGTTCAGTATCCCCATCGCGCGGGATCTGGATGGATCGGTGGTTGCCATTTTCGACGAAGGCCGCAGCTTCTCGGCAAACGAGCTGGCTGCGTTTCTGATGCAGAGTTTCCGCCGCTGCTTCCCCGGTCTTACGCTGCCGTGCCAGCAAGCCGTGGCGTAGCGGGGGCGGCTGTCCGCCGCGTGCTGTTTATTCAACGAGGTAACAAAGAACAACCGCAGAACATCTCCGCTGTGGAGCGTCACGAATTTACCTCGAGAGGACAACAGAATAGCGGATGCCACGTAAGATACTGCCCGGATCGCCGTATCCCCAAGGCGCGACATGGGACGGAACGGGAGTTAACTTTGCGGTCTACTCAGAAAACGCGACGAAGGTGGAGATTTGCCTTTTCGACAAGTTAGGAACGCCCAGCGCGGAAACCATAGGTGTGAGCGAGTGTACCGGGTACGTTTGGCACTGCTATGTACCGGGGCTGTCCATCGGACAGCTATACGGCTACAGAATACATGGTCCGTACGAGCCAGAGAAGGGACATCGATTTAACGCCGCCAAGCTTGTGATCGATCCGTATGCAATGGCCGTCGCGGGTACCGTGGATTGGGATTATCCGATCTTCGGCTACCGGTTGGGTGATCCTAGCGGAGATTTAAGCCGGTGCGACGAGGACGATGCGGCGGGGATGCCCAAAGGCGTAGTAACGACCACGCACTTCGATTGGCAAAACGACCGTTCACCGGAGACTCCGCTGCACGATTCGATCATCTACGAGCTGCATGTCAAAGGCTTTACGAAGCGGCATCCGGACATTCAGGAAAACCTGCGAGGAACGTATCTGGGGCTGGCAAGCCCGCCGGCCATCGAGTACTTCAAGAGACTGGGAATTACAGCAGTCGAGTTGATGCCGGTTCACGATTTTCTTGACGATAAGAATCTGCTCGATAAAGGTCTGCGCAACTACTGGGGCTACAACACCACCAACTTCTTCTCGCCCAGCGCGCGTTATGCCAGTTCGGGGGGCGGCGGCCAGCAGCCCGGCCAAGAACTGGGTGAGTTTAAGACCATGGTGCGGGAACTTCACCGCGCCAACATCGAAGTCATCCTGGATGTGGTGTACAACCATACGTCGGAAGGCAACCAGATGGGTCCGACGTTGAGCTTCCGGGGTATCGATAACGCCACG
>JAVKSW010000290.1:0-4267 GCA_039583505.1 Bryobacteraceae bacterium
TGCGCTCGATCAGGATCACATGCCGCGCGCCACGGCTGAGCGCTTCGATGCCCACGGCACCGCTGCCGGCGTACGCGTCGAGGAAAACGGTACCTTCGATGCGCGGAGCGAGCACGTTGAAGAGAGCTTCACGCAAGCGATCAGGCGTCGGACGGACGGAAAGGCCCGGCGCAGTCTTGAGCTTCCGGCTTCGAAGGCGTCCAGCAATAACGCGCATCCTTCAACCCACCTGTACCAGCGCGTATTTGCGCTGCCAATGCTCCTGGATATACCGCGCAACCGCGCGGAGTTCTTCCGTATCGCCGGCCCGGATCAAAGTTTGCGCTTCGGTTCGCGCTGTCTGCAGCACATCGGTGTCGCGGATGAGATCGGCGAGGCGAAGACCGGGTATACCGGACTGCCTGGTGCCGAAAAATTCGCCCGGGCCACGCAGCTTCATGTCCATTTCAGCGATATAGAAGCCATCGTTCGATTCGACTAGTGTGCGGATACGCTCTTTCGCGACATCGTTTACTTTCGCGGTGACCAGGATGCAGTAGCTTTGATTGCGACCGCGTCCGACACGGCCGCGCAATTGATGGATCTGCGCAAGCCCGAATCGCTCCGCTTGTTCAATGACGATCACGGACGCGTTCGGCACATCGACGCCGACCTCAATCACGGTAGTAGAGACCAGTATCTTGATCTGCCCCGAGTGGAAGCTTTGCATCGCGCGATCCTTGTCTTCAGTCGCCATCCTGCCGTGCAGAAGACCGACGGGAATTTGAGGGAAGACTTTCTGCGACAGGTGCTCGAACATGTTCTCCGCGGCTTTCACCGCGGCGGTTTCGGTCTCCTCCACCACCGGATAGACCACGTAGGCTTGCCGCCCGGCCTTGATCTCTTGTGCAAGAAAGCCGTACACGCCCTCGACCGCGGATTCCTGCACATGCTTGGTGACGATGGGTTTGCGCCCGGGCGGCAGTTCATCGATGGTCGAGACATCCAGATCTCCGTAGATGGTGAGCGCGAGCGTGCGCGGGATGGGAGTGGCGGTCATGACCAGCACGTCCGGCTGCTCGCCCTTCTTCATTAGCTGAAGGCGCTGCCGCACGCCGAAACGATGCTGCTCATCCACGATCGCTAAGCCGAGTTTCGCGAACGTCACATCTTCCTGAATGATGGCGTGTGTGCCGACGACGACTTTCACGTATCCTTCGGCGATCAGGGCTTTGATCTTTTGTTTTTCGCGGCCGGTGCTCGAACCGGTCAGCGCCGCGACGACGTAGCCCAGCTTTTCGAGCAGGCGTTTGAAATACCAATAATGCTGGTTGGCAAGAATTTCAGTGGGCGCGAGGACCGCCACCTGGTAGCCGTTCTCGAGTGCGATGACGGCGGCCTGCGCCGCCACGATGGTTTTCCCGCTTCCCACGTCCCCTTGCAGCAGCCGGTTCATAGGGTGCGGACGCTTCATGTCATCGGCGATCTCCTGCATGACTCGACGTTGCGCCGCCGTCGGCTTGAACGGCAGCATCTTTCTGATCTGCTCGCGCGCACGCTCATTCACTGCAAACGGGATACCAGTAGCCGCCTTGGCTTTGTTCTTTTTCAGGGCTAGACCGCATTCCAGCCAGAAGAACTCGTCGAAGATCAAGCGGACCTGCGCCGGGGTACGGAATTCGTTCAGGAGGCGGACGTCGGCCTCATTGGATGGAACATGTGTCTCACGAATAGCAGTTGCGAGATCCGGCAGGCCCATGCGGGCTCGAACACTTTGCGGTAAAGCATCTTCGGGTAGCGGCGTCTCCTTCAAAATTCGATCGATGAGGGTGCGGAACACGCGGGTGGAAATCTTTCCGGCGGCTTCGTAGACGGCCACGATTCGTCCTGTGTGCAGCAGTTCATCAGTGTCTTCGTCGGAGAGAATTTCGATCTCCGGCTGAACGATAAGCCGGCTTCCGTGATCGCGATCAAGCTCGATTTTCCCGAACAGCGCTAGCCGGGTGCCCGAGATCAGAGTATCGGCGAAACGCTCGCCGTGAAACCAGCGGGCGCGGAGATTGGCGCCGCTGCCATCCTGCAATGTGGCTTCGAACAGGCCGGCGGATCGGCCGCGAAAGCGCGCCAGTCTGGCAGAGGCCACGCGCGCGAGCACCACTGCCTTTTCTCCAGGTGCGAGTTCCGAGATGGCTTTGATGTTGCGGCGGTCTTCGTAACGGAACGGTGCGTAATAGAGCAGGTCTGAAACGGTCTGCAGGCCTTTGGCCGCCAGCATCTCGGCGCGGGCGGGCCCGATCCCTTTCACGTACTGAAGCGGAGTGGAAAGGTCCAAGTTCCTAGGCTAGCGTTGCGCGTTCGCAACGCTTTACTCGAGAACCGATGCCTTGGTGGTGGGGGCGGTGGTGCCTTTTCGGACAGTGATGCTGCCGCGATCGGTGGTGAGGTTCAGGTCGGGCCCAGTGCCGATTGTGCCCTCCAGTCGCGCGCCACGGCCTTCGGTGCGCTCCTTCAGGGCTTCTCCGAACTCGTTGTCGATTTCGCCGTGATCAGTGCTGGCGCTGAGTGCGAAAGCGGCGCTCTGCGGCAAAGCGAGCTCGATATTTCCGGACCTGGTGTGCACCGTCATTTTGCCGAGCGGTACGTGCCCGGGGCGCAAATCGATATCGCCCTTATCCACGGTCAGTTCCACTTGGTCCGAGAAGCCATCCAGGCTTACGTCGGTGGCCCGCGTCGTCAGCCGGACAGGGCCGACGACATTCTGGATACTGAGGCTGCCGCGGTCGAGTCTGATCTCGCCGGGAACTTGCTGCGCGTCCAACTCCGTGCGCATGCTCTCCACGCGAACGGGCTTGGCGAGATCGTGCAAAGAGACACTTCCGGTGTAGTCGCCATTAATCGTGACTTGGCCGGCGATTTTGGTGAGTTCCACGTCGGTGCCGTGGCCGCGAAGATCCACGGTTCCGTTCACGTTCGCGCAGCGGATGAGATCGCTGCGACGCGTGTCGACCTTCACGTTCCCAGCGATGTCCTGTAGCCGTACGCCCGCGTTCTCGCTGCTGATATCGACCTCGCCTGAGAGAGCGGAGACATCGAAATCGCCGACTTGTCCGGTTGCTTCAATGCTCGACTCCTTTGGCAGCGCAATTTCCAGATTGCTCGTTACCGGCGTCCGGTTGCTGGCCTTGTCCTGATTGCAGCGAATCACGACAGTGCTGCCGCGGACCAGAATCTCGACTGGAGTTTGGGTGTTGGCGCGATCGGCATCGGGAGCTTCGAAAGCGCGGATCGTCTTATGGCCGCTGACGACCAGGTCCGTTGAATCGGTTCCGGTGATCTTGGCGTCGCCACGGAAATTTTCAATCACGATGTGAGGCGTTTTGCCTACAGTTCGCTGTAAGGGCGCGATGGAGTAATCGTGCGCGTCGCCGAAAGTTTCGACGCCGCGCTGCCAGCCAACGTGGCGCCACCAGCCGCCGGATTGGCGCACTTCATAAGTGGCGAGCCCCGCAATGCAGATCAGAATTACCAGCAGCCACCCGCCGCCAGAGATCCCGTTGACCGGAATGTTCCGTCCGGACGCGGTGCGAATCGAGATCTCGATCAACTCGACCACACCCCAAAAAATGAGTAGAAAGGGCCAGTATTGGGCCAGTATTTCGCCAATGCGGAAGGAAGGCGATAGCGCGTGGACGAGGAACAGAACACCGATGGCGATGAGGACAAGCGGTCCTGTAATGGATCCTCGCGGTCTCATGAGTATGGTCCTCCCGGCGGCGGAACGTTGTGCGGCAGGGCCATCCGTTCCAGCAGCTTCATGAAGCCGACCACGATGATGATAAGGGGCCAGGTGCGCGAGAACGGTATTATCCCAGCCTGGTGGATTGCGAACAGGACGCCGATGGTGATCAGCAGAATAGGCCCGCGTATGGCTTGCACGAATAGCGCTGTTCTTGTGGCAGCGGGCACAATGGGAGGCGGCGCCGCGTATCCTGGCTGCCCCGGGTAGGGCGGCGCCCCCTGGGTCGGTCTACCGTTCATGAGGTGTCTCCACGTAATCGCTCGATGAGGCGTTGCTTCCAGGACCGGTAAATGGCTGCGCGCCCGGCGGCACACGCGTTTGCGATGTAATGCGGGAGTAGAGCATCCAAGCGCCCGCCACAATCAGGACCACCGGCCAAAATCGCCCAATCTGGCTGAACTCGACCAGGTGCAGCGTGTCCAACAGGAACAGGATTCCAATCGCGATCAGAAGAATGGGACCCACCGGCGCGCGGTTGCCATGGGCACT
>JAVKSW010000291.1:0-4265 GCA_039583505.1 Bryobacteraceae bacterium
CTTCAATCCTTCCGAAGCGCCGTAAACGGCGGCCGCCAAGCCGGCCGGGCCACCACCGACGATGGCTACGTCATAGAACTCGAGACCGGCACGCATGCGCAGGCCCAGCTTAGCGGCGACCTGCTGCCAGGCGGGTTGCTCGAGCCGATCTCCGTCCGGAAACAAAACGAGTGGCAGTTTGAGTTCATTCGGACTGAGACTTTCGACCAAGCGGCTCACTTCGGGATCGCGCTCGGCAGCGTCGGCGTCGAGCCATTGAAACGGTACCTGATTGCGCGCCAGGAAATCTCGCAGCTCATAGGATTTGGGCGACCAGCGCGTGCCGAGCACGCGGACGCCCTGAAACGGCGGCTTGTGTCTGGCAAACCATTCGCCCAGAAGATCATCGAGCACGGGATAGAGGTGCTGCTCGGGCGGGTCCCAGGGCTTTAAGAGGTAGTGATGCAGTTGTACATCGTTAATGGCTTTGATGGCGGCCTCAATGTCGGCGTAGGCCGTCAGAAGAACACGCTTGGCGTCCGGATAAAGACGCATCGCCTCGGCTAAAGTCTCGATGCCATTCATCTGCGGCATTCGATGATCGACAAGCAGGAGTGCGACGGAGTCGTTCCGCTGCTGCAAGCGGCGCAACAGATCGAGAGCGCTCATCCCGGAATCTGCCCGCAGGATACGGTAAGTCTGGTTGTAACGCTGCCGCAAGTCCCGTTCGATGGCGCGCAACACGTCGGGGTCGTCGTCGATGGCCAGAATGACCGGTCTCGTCATAGATTCGTTGCCTCTATCGCGGTAGGCGATCGCTTCAGCTCGATGGTTTCAATTGGGAGAGCAATGAACTCTGCTCAAGATCGCCATTGTGCCGGACGCCGTTGATGAACAGACCTGGGGTCCCGTAGACTCCGTTCGCTACGCCGCGGCGAAAGTCCTCGCGCACGCGATCCTCGTACGTTCGATGCTTTAGTTCGTCGTCAAAGCGCCGCGTATCAAGGGAAAGCTGTTCGGCATATTTGTGGAGGTCCTTTGTGCGGAGCGTGCTCTGGTTTACAAACAGGAGATCGTGCATCTCCCAGAAGCGACCCTGCGCGCCCGCGGCTTCGGCGGCCTCGGCCGCTTGCTGGGCGCGAGGATGAATTCCCGAGAGCGGGTAATGGCGGAAAACCAACCGCAGCTCGTCGCCTAATTGGGAGCGCAGGTCGCGAATGGACATGAACAAACGCCAACAGACGGGGCACTCGTAATCGCCGTACTCGACCAATGTGTAATTTGCATCGGGCGGACCCTGCACGTGATCCTCGGGCTGGATGGGCAGGAGCAGCCGCGATTGATCCAAATTTCCGTTTCCCGCCGATGCCATTGTCCAGCCTCCCAGGTGAAGTGTTACTCGACAGGTGGCGCGTCGCAGTCGGTTGGTTTTTTGGCCTGCGATGGGCCACTAGCAGTGATGATGCCTGAGTGGCTGGCGGGGGTGCGAGTTTCCGATGGGGTCGCTTACTGATTTCGGTGATATAGCGCTTTTGGGCATCCCGCAGAGGGAGGTCATCGTCCAATCAGCCGATATCCGTCGGGATCGCCTGCGTCGGCTCCCGCACTCTCGGGGTCTGCAGTGTTGAACCGCCCAGGGGAGCCCAAATACACTTCCCAGCGGAACGCCGTCCGTCGTGCGTCGCCCACATGTTCCCGCATTGATCGTACCCGAAGTTACTTAAATCACTTGTGATCCTTTGAGTTGACTCAACAGCTCCTGGGCTTCCTCTTTTGATGCTTCAGTCACATCGTGCTTTCTAGTCCTTAACGTTTGGTTCAGGTAGCGGACCGCGGTGGGGATATCAGTTCGCGAGATATAGATCTTCGCGATCTCAAGGTTTGCATCACCATCTCCAAGATCTACGGCTCGCTCGAACCATCTCAGCGCCTGGGCATACTTTTTCTCGTCGCGAAACACTATCCCCATATTGTTCGCGGCACATCGCTCTCCACGCTGGTATGCTCGGCGATACCAATAGAGCGCCAATGCACGGTTCGGTTTCAGGCCGATCCCGTCCAAATAGAAGTTACCGAGATTGATCTGGGAGCCGGAGTCGCCTGCCTTCGCACCTATTTGGAATAAGCGCAATGCAGATCGCAGCTTTCTCTTGTCCCAATATTCGTTGGCTCGTTCGAACAAACGTTCGAGCTCGACTCGTGTGTAGTTCTTGCTCATACTGATACGAAGTGCCTATAATCCGGAAGCGATCCAGCCTCTGGGCTTCAATTTCCACTTTCCAGTGTGTCGGTCCTTTACCTCCCATTCTTTGTATGGCTTGGTTCAGATCTTCGCGATTTTCAGACCAGGAATCTTCTCGAAGTGGCGCTCGTTGTGCGTCACCAGTCCATAGCCGAAGTGAAGCGCAGTCCCGCCGATGAGCAGATCCGCGAACGGGATCACAATTCCCTTGATTCGGGCTTCGGCGTCGATTCGCGCGGCGATCTGTCCGATCTCGCGAGTAAAGGGTTCGGCGGGTATAGCGGCAAAGACCGCGTCCAGATAGCTGCGCCGCTTGGCGGCCTGCTGCCGCGATTGGGCGCGATAGATGCCGTGCTCGAGTTCGACCACGGTGATGGCGGAGAGCACGATCTCGGTTATATTGTGGTGTTTTTGAAGCCTGGCCAGCAGTGCGCTGACGGGCAGTTCCTGACGCTCGGCGGCTACGAGCACGCTAGAGTCCAGCACTAAACCCACGCGTTATTCGTCCCACACGTTGCGGATGGGTTCGCGATGGGAATCGATAAACGCCTGCACATCCCTGGCAAAGTCCTCATCCGGCACCGGGGCACAGCCGAGTTTTTCTTCGTAAGCCTCGGCGAGAGCGATGCACTCGCCGATCTTACGGCCGACGGGCTGCGGCTGCCTGATCACGGCCACAGGACGGTGATCTTCACGCTCGATGATGACTTCGTTGCCCAGTTCGATCTTTTCGAGCACGGCACGGACGTCGCGCGCGAGTTCGGTTTCTGTGATGCGGACCGTCGCCATACTTTCGATCATAGCGGCTCTTCTCCCGCTTCTGCAGCTTCCGTTTAGAGGGCTCCCGTGATCGAGCTCGGTCGATTGCCGCATCATAGCCGGTTGTGATCACGCGCCCGGACGGATACGCTTCGGAAGTAAGCGCGCCTGTAATCGCTTACTCTCGGGTTGCGAAATGCATTGACAGGCCGCGCGGATGTGTGATAAGGTCTCTGCGATATTGATGTAAGCGCTTGCTGCAAGCGCCCTGCGGATTTGCGTCGAAGGGAGGTTCGCCCATGGAACTGCTACGGAGAGGTCTAGGCCGCGGTTGTATTGTTGTTTCGCTTCTGACTTTCATGGCTGCTTGCACTCTCTGGGGGCAGGCTGATCAGGGCGCCATTACGGGAACGGTCAAGGATTCATCCGGCGGCCTGGTCCAAAATGCGAAGGTGTCGCTTACCAGTCAGCAGACAAACCTGCAACTGCAAACGACTACCGACCAATCGGGAGTGTATACATTTGAGCCGGTGAAGATCGGCCGGTATACGATTCAGGTCTCGGCGCCGGGATTCCAGAGTTTGACGCAAACCGGTCTGGAGTTGCACGTGGCAGAGAGGCTGGGCCTGAATCTCACATTGCAACCCGGCAACCAGCAGCAGATTGTGACCGTGGCGGCCGATGCCGCGCCGCTGCTGCAGACGGAGGATGCGTCCACCGGGCAGGTATTCACCACGCAAGAGATCAACGATACGCCGCTGAATGGCCGAAATTGGGTGTTCATTGCTCAACTCAGCGCCGGGGTAGCGGCTTCCAACGGCTCTCGCGGACAGGGAAATGGCGATTTCGTTTCCAACGGGACGCGTGCGACGCAGAACAACTTCATTCTCGATGGTGTGGATAACAACTCGAATGCGATCGATTTTCTGAATGGGGCAAGTTATGTGGTGAGACCTCCTCCCGACGCGCTGCAGGGATTCAAGGTACAAACGGCGGATTTCAGCGCCGAATTCGGTCATTCCGCGGGGGCAGTGGTCAACGCGAGCATTAAGTCCGGATCGAATCAGTATCACGGCGATCTGTGGGAGTACTTGCGAAATGACGCGCTGGATGCGGTGGACCTGTTCTCCACGTTCAAACCGAAGTACCGCGAAAATCAGTTTGGCGGAACGTTCGGCGGAAAAATCATAAAAGACAAATTGTTCTTTTTCGTTGACACCGAAAGCAACCTGATCCGGCAGGGGCTTGCCGCGTCGTTTTATAGCGTGCCGACGGCGCAGGAGCG
>JAVKSW010000292.1:0-4264 GCA_039583505.1 Bryobacteraceae bacterium
GGTTCGAATTGTCGTTGAATTGCGTTCCACCCACCGCGATGGTGTATGGAGTGGACGCGAGCACGTTGACCGAAATCGGTCCGGTGGCGGATGTCTCGGTGTTGAAATCGTCGCAGCCGGCCGAACCCGCATCGCCGGCGGAAACCACGTACGTAATGCCTTCTGCGGCAGCTTGTTGCGCCATCGAGGAGATGCTCGCGGCGCTGGAGGAGGTATAATTCGCCTCGCAATCGCCAAAGCTCTCCGTCATGACGTTCGCGAGATTATTGTCAATAATGTATTGCTCGGAAAGGAACACGCCGTCGGTTGAATTCGTCGTGGCAGAGACCACCAGGTCGACCTGCGCGCTCGGCGCTACTGCTCCCGCCCAAGTCGTATCCAATACTGCTTCTGTTTCCTCTCCGCCGCCCAGGTCGCCGGGGTCGGTGCCATTCACGATCACCTGTGGTGGATTATTTGCAAGCCCGAAGGCGTTTCGAAAGCTCACCACGTCCTGTACGTTGATGTTGGTTCTTCCTACCACGGCGATTACCGTTCCGCTCCCGGTGATACCGGCGTTATACACCGGAGTGATGTTGTAGATGGTTGCGTAATCGGCAGGAGCAAGCCAGTGCGAGCTGCCGGAAGTGAATTGCGGAGACGGCGAGCCTGGTCGCACCTTGGCTTCGATCTGCTGATCCGCGACCGAAACCTGGGGCTTCGAAGTGAAATTATTCAGCGTCGCAACTCCCGCCACGGCCGGAAGAAGGGCCGCCGGTATCTGCGGATCGCTGGCGTTGGCCCAATGTGCCGTCCCGTTCACGACAAATTTATGGATCGAGGTGTGAAAGGCGTTCTGCACCTGGGCGGCAGTTCCGGAAAACTCGATGGTGGTGCGCCCTTTCGAGATCGGACCGACTTGGAATCCACGCGACTGAAGCCATGAAGTCACCGCCTGAAGATCCTGGTCGCCAGGGCCGAACTGCTGGCCGAATTCATCGGGAGTAAGCCAGCGGTGATAATTGGGCGATGAGCTGTCCTGTTGCTCCCGTAGCAGCCGATCGAGCGCTGCGTCCTGCTCCGGGCTCCGTTTCAACGCCAAAATCATTCGCTGCATCGGCAGATCGGCAGGTGCCGCGCCATGATCGAACTCGCGGCGTGCCAGAGGATGCGTATTACCGGTTAACGTAACTAGCTGTCCTTCATTCACAGCCTGCGTGATGAGTTGCGGAACGGCTCTTGTCTGTGTTTGCGCGAATGCCAGAGCACCGAACGAGTATAAGAGTACGGAACTGAGGCGCTTAAGAACGCTGGGAGCGAAAGTTTTCATGCAGGGGTATCCTCAAAAGTTACTGGCGGCTAGGATTATAGCCTTCAACGTGAAGTTTCATTAATGTATATCACGCTTATGGAGCCATAAGCCAGTCGAAATCCACAACTTTTTTCGGGTGGTGCCGGTATCGGGAAATTCCCATTTCAGCCCAGTGGTAACGACCGGATGCTAACCTGTCGATGCATACGATGGAAGAGCAATTGATCGTGCCGGACGAATCCATCAACGCTATTCGAACACAGGATAGTGCAACGCTGGGGCGTTCTCGCTCACGGTTCTTCTATTGGGCCATTGCCCTAGCGCTCGCCGGTGTACTGCTTTACTTCTCGCTCCGTGGAATCGAATGGAGACAAGTCTGGCACATTTTGTCGCACGCGGATCTTCGATACGTTGCGCTCGCGTTCGGAGCCGCGACGGTCGCACTGCTCCTGCGAGCGCTTCGCTGGCGGATCCTGCTGCGCTCCCGCGGACCCGTGGACTTGCCCACTGCGTTTTGGTCGACCTCTGCGGGGTACTTCGGAAATAACTTCCTTCCGGCTCGCGCCGGCGAATTGGTCCGCACCATGATGGTCAGTAGTCGTGCAGGCCTTTCCAAGACGTTCGTGCTTACGACTGCGTTGTCGGAGCGATTATCGGACGCTATTATCCTCGTCGTTTTTAGCTCAGTTGTCCTGCTCACGCTCCCGGTGCGGCCCGGCTGGTTTAAACACGCAGCAACACCTTTCGCAATCATCGGATTTGCCGGGGCGCTTGGGATCGCGGTGCTCCCCAAGCTGGAGCGGCTGTGGAGACATCTCCTGGGAAAGGTTCCGATCCCCCACGCATTGCGTGACAAACTTCTCCACGTACTCGACCACATCTTGGCGGGAATTCGCGCATTTCACGATGCCGGGCGATTATCACGCTTCTTGCTGACAACCGTAATTATCTGGGTTCTTGACTCGATCGGCACGATCCTCGGCATGCACGCAGTGGGCATGAGCGTTACTCTGCCGCTCGCGTTCTTGCTGGTTACCGGGCTGGCATTGGGCAGTGCGCTTCCCTCAACGCCCGGATACGTAGGGATCTACCAATTCGTTGCCGTGAGCGTTCTCACTCCATTCGGGTTCACCCGCACGAACGCAATCGCTTATATTCTGTTGGCGCAGGCCCTTCAATACGCCATGACCGCATTTTGGGGACTGTGGGGTTTGGGGTGGTATCGCCGCGGGAATGTTGGTGCTATTGGTGCCGCCTAGTTCACGCCGGGCTAACGGTGAATCTCGCTCGCCTTATCGGAGGATCGTGCAGCTTCTACTCGTGTCTCCCTCCACAAGCGGCGGGCGGGTACGAATAGCACAGCGACCGCGCAGAGTGCAGCCGACACCAGGACAACAAAAGCGCGGATAGTCGACGAACATCTCTTCAGCGGGCTTTTCCGCGGAATCATCGGGTCGAGAAGGGCGAGAGCATAAAATGCGCTTTGGCCCGCAACCATGACGGTCCGCCAAGGCGCGGGTAGTTCGAAACTACTCGCAAAAACTGCCATTAAGCCGAAGGGCAGCGCCAGCCGGCCAACTTTATGGGAGAGAAAGTGTACGAAACGGCGATTGCCTGGCCACAACAGCGCAGGAAACTGGGAAAGGATCTGGTAGACACCGGCTTGCGTGCGCACTTTTCTCCAAAATTCCGAGTGCAGAGAAGTCGGAAGGTCATACGCTTTTGCTGAATCCTCAAAATAGATGCGGAAGCCGCGGAAAGCGGCCGTCAGTGGGATATAGACGTCGTCAAGCAGGATCTCGGGTGGGATCGCGGTGGCGAGCTCGCGCCGAAGCGCATAAATGGAACCGGTAGCCCCCAACATGGCGTCTATGCGGTTCAAGTTGCGCCGGATCCATTTTTCGTACCGCCAGTAGAGTCCGGTGTTGTATTCCTCAGGACTGCGGCCTTCACGGATGACAAGCTCTCCGGTGACAACGCCGACCGACGGATCGGCGAAACAGGACACCAGCTTGCCCACTGCTTCGCGATCGAACTCCTGACGGACATCCGTCAATACAATAATCTCCGCCGAGACATTCTCGAACCCACGGCTGACCGCGACCGCTTTCCCGCCGGCCGGCAGTGCCAAAAGACGAACACGGGAATCGGGATAACGTTGAACTAAGTCGTTGGTCCCATCGCTAGAGCCGTCGGAAACGATCAGAATGTCGATCAGTTCAGGCGGATAGTTCGACGCGAGCAGAGATCGAATCTTGCTTTCTATCCAACGGGCGCCGTTTCGTACGGGCACGATGATCGAAAGGCGCTTCTGTGCCGGCTCCTTGTGTATAGGCTGCGGAAAAAGACGCGCATACACAGCGAGCAACAGCGGATATCCCGCTACAACATAAACCACGAAAAGTACGCTGCAGGTAAAGATGTCGGCGGCGAAGCTCATCTGGCCAGGGCGGGAATGGGCGCCCGCGACGCACTATGGCGCTGCGCTTTCCTCGAGAAGTCTTTCGATGGACAGGGCGATTCCGGTCAAAACGAGTAAGGCGAAGCTATACCCCTGTGAGAGGAAACATATAGAGGCTGAGAAACCGACCATCGAGGTCGAAAGGGTTTGCGCCATCGCGCTCACGCGAGGCACGTTCGCCTTTTTGGACCTCCGCAACGAACGGAAGGCGAGGAACATCCCAGCGACATAGAAAATCGCGGCAGGAATACCACATTCGCTTGATACCTGGGTGTATCCGTTATGGGTGGCATGCCACAGTCCTCGTTCACCTTTCGCCACAGCCAACCCACTTTGATAGTCCTCAAATTCTCCCGGCCCGATCCCAAGCAACGGGTGGTGAAAGGTTATCTTCAGGCTCTCCTGCAACAGAATCGTTCTTGCGTTCTGGGAATCGGCCGCTTCTTCTGTTGCATCCTTTGAATCGAAGAGTGACTTGAGACGCTGCGTCGACTCACCCGGGACAAACGGAA
>JAVKSW010000293.1:0-4261 GCA_039583505.1 Bryobacteraceae bacterium
TAGATAATGGTGGGCCATGGCGATCCGGTAGAGCGCCTGTCCTTCGAGTCGCGGGTCGCCCAGCTTCCGTGCGGCCTCCAGCGCTTCCCCCAGCAGAGGCAAGGCTTCCCGGAAATTTTTTGCGAGCATCCTCTTCTGAGCGTTCCGGAGCAGATCGGCGGCCGCAAGGGCGGGGAACTGACCCGGATCCTCTCCGGGCTGCGCTGGCCGAAGCTCTTCCACTTTCAGGCGGAAATTGCATTTGCGTGGATAGTCGCCGACCATCTTTAATTCCAGCTGGTACTGTGGGGCACCGGTGATCCAGGCGAGCAGAGCCGCCCCTCCGGTGCCGCCGATGCTGGCTGAGTCCTGGATGGACTTGCCGTTTGCATCCTGGAGGTGCGCGTTCAGGGTCGCATCCGGGGCCGTCAGGCTGATTCTTACGTACTGTCCGGACTCAGTGTCAAGCTGCCACCGTTTGACTTCGCCCGTGACAAGCACGCCCGAAACCATCGCCCCGGCGCGCATCGGTAGCGAATCCGCGTATGCTTCCCGTCCAGCTACACAAAGGAGCGCGGCCGCCACCAGACGCGGCAAAGAAAAACGCGGCGAGCTCACTTACCAAGAGCGTACCGCGCCATATAGGGAAGTGGTGGCAGTGGGTCAGTTTGAAAATGGGATGCGCTTGACGCTGCGCAAATCCTGCGGTAGCAAGGAATCGTGGCGCGAATCGTCATCTTGGGCTGCGCTGGCAGTGGAAAGACTACTTTGGCGCGGCAGCTTGCCGAACGCACGGGCGCGCCTGTTATCTGTCTGGACGCCATCTGGCAGCCGCATTGGGAAGAGAAGGATGTTCCCGCTTTTCGTGCCTTGTTGAAGAATGCGCACGCCCGTGATGAGTGGATCAGCGACGGTAATTTTGCCTTGGCAACCTTCGATCTCCGATTACCCCGCGCCACTCTCGTCATTTGGCTCGAGCGCTCCAAATTGTCCTGCGCTTGGCGTGCAATCACGCGCGTGTTCAAACGTGGTGAGGCCCATCGAATAGGCAAGCTCACCAAAGTATTAGCATTCATCTTGAGATTCGACCGGGTCAACCGCCCGCGCATTGACGCGATTAGAGCTTCTTACGGACCGGACGTGCCTGTCCGCAGGTTGACCAGCAGCCACGAGATCGCGGCCTTTGTAGCCGCTTACGGCGATGGCGCTCACTCTCGAACTTCAAACTGACCACACCAAAATCTCGCCTCCCGGCCAGCTGCCGTCTCCCTCCGATCTCCGGGCCCCGAAGCCGCAGTCACAGCTCCAAACTTTTTTCTTCGGCCAGATTTCCCACTATCCACGGCCTTTCCCGCCGATAGCCTGCCGACCGGCCATGCTACGCCTTAACTCAGGAAGCGCGTCTCGCCTCCAAATATATTCAACGCCGGACCAGCCGTTGCGCCGCTCCGGCGTTCTCATCGAACGGAGCCATACATGTCCACCCCCTCTCAAATCGCCGCGAACAGGGCGAATGCGAAGCACTCCTCGGGTCCTACGACCGAAACCGGCAAAGCCGCCTCTTCCATCAACAACTTCCGCCACGGTCTCGCGGGGGCGTTCATGGTCCTGCAGTGGGAAGAGCAGGAAGAATTCGACCACCTCTTCGAGGCTCTGCGCGCCGAACACCAACCGGCCACCCCCACCGAAGCTCTGCTGGTCGAAAGTATGGCGCAGTGTTATTGGCTGCGTCAACGCGCCATGCGCTTGCAACTGTTCTGCTTCAAGCCCGAAAACGCCTTTTGCGATATGCCCAAGGAACTCGCGCTCTTCCTCCGCTACCAGGCGACCCATGAGCGCGGCTTCCACAAAGCCCTGAACGATCTCCTAAAGCTAAGAGCCGAAACGCGTAAGCATGAAATTGGGTTCGAATCGCAGAAGCGTCGAGAGGCCGAAGACGCCCGCAAAGAAGCCGCTGAAAAACGCAAGCAAGACCTGCATCGACTCGCTGTTTCGCTCGCCGACGCCAAGCTGGACCACCAAAAAGTGCGCACCTCCACCGTCCGCCGCTCCTCCGGGACCACTTCCCCATCCGAAACCCGGCCCATGACGGCCGAAAAAGCGGCCTAGCCGACATAAATCTTCGTCAAGTACAGTCCGGTTCCGAACCCGGACAGTCGTAGTGTGCCCAGCCGGCGCAATTTTGCTGAAAATCGGGACACTGCCGCAAACCAGGAACGGTCCACGAAGTGTCTTCGTACTACATGGAAATGATGCTTTGGAACAATCTCCGCTACGCTGCCCGCCAGTTGCGCAAAAGCCCCGCGTTCACCCTCACCGTACTAGCCACGCTGGCCCTGTGCATCGGCGCGAACACCGCCATTTACACCATCGTGGACGCGCTCTTCTTTCGCCCGCTTCCCTATCCGGACCCGGCCCGCCTAGTCATGCCTTCCACCACTTACCGCAAAGGCGGAGCCTCGGACATCGACATCGGTCAGAACGGCCGCCAGTGGGAGATCATTCGCGATCACGCCAGCTTTCTCGACAGTGCCGTGTTTGGCGCCACCAACGGTGTGAATCTCGTCGCCGGCAATCGCGTCGAATACGTGCAAAACCAGCGGGTGAGCGCGAATCTGTTCCATGTCCTCGGCATCCCGCCCCTCATTGGCCGAGAATTCAAGCGTCAGGAAGACGTAAGGGGCGGTCCCTCGCTCGCCATCTTGAGCCATGCGCTGTGGCGGCGAGTGTTCCACGCTGATCCATCTATCGTCGGCCGCACCATCGATCTGCGCGGCGAACCCTGTGCCGTCGTCGGCATTATGCCCGCCGGTTTTCGCATGCTGCTGCCTGCTTATGGGACCGGCGTGGGCGGTCCGCCCGACGTCTGGACACCTCTGCAGCCGTCGCGCTCGGGTGAAGGCGGCGGCGATAACTACGGCATCGTCGCTCGCCTGAAACCCGGCGTCACATTCGCGCAAGCCAACGGGCAGTTGAACTCCATCATGCGCGATTACTTTGCCGACCAGCATCTGCCACCTGACCTGTCGGCGCAAGAGAGCACCATCCCGCTCCAGGCCGGCGTCACCTTCGATGTGCGCTTGGCCGTTCATCTCATCTGGGGTGCCGTCCTCCTGGTTCTGGTCATTGGCTGCGTCAACATCGCCGGCCTTCTGCTCGCCCGTTCTGCCACGCGCTCCCGTGAAATCGCCACGCGACTCGCCGTCGGTGCAGGTCGCGCCACCATCGTTTCCCAACTGCTCGCGGAAGCACTTCTGCTCTCAATGGTTGGCGGTCTCCTCGGCTTAGCTTTAGGCCGGCTCGCGCTCGAAGGTCTCATTCATCTCAATCCCGGCCAATTCGATCTCGCCGGCCCGGTTCACCTCGACCTGCGCGTCATCTCGGTCATGCTGGCAATTTCCCTCGCCACCAGCATTGTGTTCGGTCTTTTTCCGGCCTTTGAAGCTGCCGCTGTCGATCTGCGCTCGGCTCTTGCCGAAGGTGGGCGCGGCAGCGCCGGTGGTCGCCGTCAGTGGAAGCGTCAACTCCTTGTCTTTGCCGAAGTCTGCTTGGGAGTCGTGCTGGTCGCAGGTGCCGGCCTGCTCATTCGCACGTTCCTGGTGCTGGCCAACGCGAATCCGGGTTTCGACGCCAATCACATCGTAGTCGCCAGTGCTTCTCTGCAGGACGCCCGTTATCGCACCACTGCCGCGGGGGCCCGTTTGTTCCGCGACACTCTCGAACGTATCCACCAAATCCCCGGCGTCGCCTCGGCCGCTGTCGCCCTAACCCCGCCCTACGGCCGTCCCTTGAATGAGAGCATGTCGCAAATTGCCGGCTCACCGATTACCCATGGACCTAACATCACCGAATTCACCTACGCCACGCCGGGGATGTTCGAAACCCTGCGCATAAAGCTCCTGCGCGGACGGGTCTTCACGGATGCCGACAGCGCAACCAGCATGGGAGTCGCAGTTGCCAATCAGGCCTTCGTGAATTTCTACTTGCGCAACCGTCCCGATCCGCTCGGCACAGCGCTCAACATCGAACATAAAATGTGGCAAATCATCGGAATCGTTAACAACGTCCAGCAGAAAAATGGCTTTGGGTTCGGCGGTCCGGTAGACCAGCTTCCTGAAATCTACGTCCCTGTCGACCAGTTTCCTGAGGGCATCTTCGCCATGGCCAACATCTGGTTCTCGCCAGTTTGGATCGTGCGCACCCACGGTGAGATCCAGGGCCTGCCGGATGCCATGCGACATGCGCTTGCGGAAGTCGATCCGCGCCTTCCGCTCTCGTCCTT
>JAVKSW010000294.1:0-4246 GCA_039583505.1 Bryobacteraceae bacterium
AGAATGACGTCGTCGTCCTTCATGCCCGCTTTACCTGCCGGCCCGTCCGGCGTGACTTTTTCGACCAGCACTCCATGGTCGAGCCCGAACGCTTCGAGCGTGTCGCTCGGGCTGCCGTTGCGCGTCCAGGTAATCCCGATGGAACCGCGAATGACTCTTCCCTCGCGAATGATGTCGTTATAAACTTTCGCGGCGATGTTCGAGGGCAGCGCAAACCCGATGCCCTCATAAGACCCGCTCCGCGTAGCGATCATCGTATTCACGCCAATCACCTCACCGCGTATGTTCAACAGCGGGCCGCCACTGTTGCCCGGATTGATAGCAGCGTCGGTTTGCAAAAAGTCCTGGAACGACGCCACCGGTAAGTCGCGGCTGGTTCGCTTCGCGCTCACAATTCCTGCGGTCACCGTTGCCTGCAGGCCGAATGGGGAGCCGATGGCTATCACCCAGTCCCCCACCTGGACGCTGTCGGAGTTGCCGATTTCCACCGGGATGAGCGGCTGTTTGCTGTCAATTTTGAGCACCGCAAGATCGGTTTCTTTGTCGTAACCAACCACGCGCCCTTTGTACTCCGTTTCATCGCCGGCGAGCTTCACTTTGATGCGGTCCGCCTTGTCTACTACGTGTTGGTTGGTGATGATGTAGCCATTTCTGTCGACAATAAATCCTGTCCCCGACCCTTCAGTGCGAAAGTTTCGCGGCTCCGGCGCGCCAAAAAACCGCCGGAACATATCGGAAGGGTCTTGGCTCCTGGGCTGCTCGCTGTTATCGTCGTCTTGGTCGGAATCGTCCCTCTTCCGCACGCGTCTGCCGGGTTTGGGCAAGTAATCGGATTCTATGTACACCACCGACGGTTCCACTCGCTTAGTGAGCTTCGTAAACTCGTTTGAAATCGGAACGGCTTGCGGAATGTTGAGCGGTGTCGCATCGGGGGCCGCAGCCGGATTCTGCCGCTCCGCTTTCACACCCGTGTTGATGAACGTGCCGATAATGATCCCGGTGGCGAGAGTGAACAGCAGCAGCACGAAGCTGAGCAGCTTCTGTTGCTTCATTTTCTGGAGGAACAGCATTGCGAGGAACCCTTTCGCACCCGGTATCTACCAGTATAAGGAACTTACCGCCGCTCTCGGCTGCAAGCATTCCTATCCGGCCGCAGTTTTTGCTGTGGACATAAGTGACTGCTATTCCGATGTCACGGACGGCGTGCGGGTTTCAGCTCTACGGAGACAATCCCGGTCAGAATGAGACCGGCGCCAACAACACTCGTGAAACTCAGTCGCTCGCCTCCGGCCAACACTGCGGTCGCCAGGGCAAACACCGGTTCCAAGGCAAAAATGAGCGCGGTCCGCGTTGCTGTTGTATATTGCTGCGCCCACGTCTGCAGAGCGAACGCGCCCGCGGTGGCGAACAGCGCCGTTAATACGATGGCAAATGCCACCGAGCTGCTCCACCGTGCGTGAGGCGGTTCCAAGGCCAGGGAGCCAATAGACAGAATGGCAGCACAGACGATCTGCCCCAATGCTACGGCCTCAAATCGTTCCCGTTGAGAAAAGTACCCCAGAACGAGCAGGTGAAACGAAAACGCGACCGCGCACGCGATGGTCAATAGATCTCCGCGATTCATATGCAGATTGCGATCCAAGGAATGAAGCGTCAGCAGTGCCATTCCCACCGTTGCGATCAGGATTCCGGCCAGTTCGGCGAGCTGTGGACAGCGACGATACAGCGCCGCGCTGATCAAAGGAACCAGCACAATGTACAGCCCGGTGAGAAAACCTGAATTGCCTGCGCTCGTGTACCTCAGGCCGTATGTTTGAAGCATGTAACCAAGCCATAGAAAGGCGCCCGCAATGGCTCCGCCTCGCAATCCGCGCCACACCGAAAGCGCCGGTGTACGCCGAAACGCCGGAATAAACAGGAACAGCATGCAAGCACTGGCGAGCGAGAACCGAAGCGCCAGAAAGTACATCGTCGAGATGTCGATCAGCGCTCGTTTCACGACAACGAACGTGGTTCCCCACACGAGTGCGACAACGCTGAGCGCCAGATCGGCTTTCCAGCGCGCAGGCGCCCGGGTGCCGCGGGTTTTCGCGATGCCGGGAGTCACTCTTAGGGTCGAAGAGAATCGGGAGCGTGCTCTTGTTCAGACAACGCTGCTAACACCAGCAGAATGCGCCTCAGCCCCAACTCCCTGCCATCAGGCTGATACCACTCCTGGTTCGTGTGCGCGCCCCCGCCTTGCCCGCCCGCTCCGATCGAAATCGCCGGAAGGCCCATCGAAAGCGGCACGTTCGCATCCGTTGAGGCGCAGTCGATCCTTGAACGGATGTTTAAATACGCGTCGGCGGCTTGAATCGTCCGCAGTAAAGGCGAGCGCTCGGGAAGCTTGCCGCCCGGCCGCGAGCCGAGTTCCTTGATCTTTGCAGTCAGCCGGCTCCCGCGTGCGCCGCGGTTTTCGCGCTCCAGTCCTCGCTCTACTGCGGCGCTCAGCAATCCTGACAAGTCTTCGAGAATTCCAGCTTCCTCGGATCGCAGATCGAGCTTGGCTCGCGCACTCGACGGAATCGAATTGATGCTCGAACCGCCTTCAATGATTCCGAAATTGAAAGAGCACCGTCCCGCGTTTTCCTGTGTGCCTTTACGCGTGATCCGCACATTGGCGGATTCGATGAAAGAACTCACTACGTCCGCAAGGGCATGAACCGGGTTTGGCGTACCGTAATCGTTCCAACTGTGTCCACCAGGGCCTGAAAAGCCGATCTCATACCGTCGGCTGGCCAGCGCCTGTGCCGTAATGTGGTCCGTTGCCGGCCCATCCAGAATGAGGAACGCTTTGACGCGAGCCAACTGAGAAGATTGACGGCACAAGAATCGCATGCCGCTCAAGTTGCCTTCGCCTTCTTCCCCCACATTGGCCACTAGCAGGATCGATGCCGCTAGTTCATGCAGGTCCGATATCTCCGAAAGCACTCGCGCGAGCGCAAGCAACGCAGCCAGTCCTGAGCCGTTATCGGCCGCCCCCGGTCCAAACAGCCGTCCGTCCGGGGCGTAGTAGATCTCTTCCGGCCTCGCCGGCGCGAACACGGTATCCAGGTGTGCCGAGACCACAAGCGACTGTGCGCGCTCGTCACTCCCAAACGTCGCGAGCACGTTCCCCGCGCGGTCGAGTTTCGCCGTCCATCCCAATAATTCCAACTGCCCGCGGAACCACTCGGCGCGTTGCTGCTCGAAGAACGTTGCCGCCGGAATCCGGCACAGTTGCAATTGCTGCTCATTGATCCAGGCACGCTCGCGCGCAAACCAGCGCTGGGCGTTGAATATACCGGTTTCGTCAGCGAGGCGCGCCATCCGGCGCACATCGCCTGAAACGCGCTCCGCCACGGGCAGCGTCTTGCTCTGAGTTGCCAAAGTGTCTCTTTCTCTGTAGTTTACTGCTGAAGAGGTTCAGGCTGCCGGACGTGTGTGTGCTGCCAGCCACACCTCCGCATCGTTCCGATCGCGAAATATTTCAATCGTGAACAGTTGCGAACGCCCCAGCGCCGCGTAGACACAGGCCTTCTCGTATTGCTCTTGATCGGTTGCAACGATGGCGATCGGCCCGCGGCGCTCGTCCGACAGGGCTGAATTGGCGCTCATGAACTGCCGGAGTTGAGATAGGTCAGGATGTCCGGTCATACCTCGCAAATCATAGAGCACTCCATAACTGCCGGCGCCCTCTTCCCCGCGATGCCGGTCAATAGAAGCGAAGGCGTCGCTCGCCTGGAAAGGACCGTGAAACGCGATCACCACTCGCCGACGAGCGTCATCTCGCTCATAAGTGAACGGCATACCTTCATGCTATTAGAACGGAGGAAACGGTGGATATAGGCCCTAGCCCTTGAGTCATATCACCCGAACCCGTCGCTATACTGGTTGAAGTTCCCTCCCCATGAATACGTATGTGAAGTTCGGGATCTTGACGGTCCTCATTCTTGGATGTCTGGTTTGGCTGGCGGTCGGCGGAATCACGGACACGAAGGGCTACTACAAAACCATCCCCGAATTGCGGCAAATGGGTGAGAGTGCACACCGGAAGCGCGTTCTGGTAGCAGGTGATGTCACCCCTGGGTCCATCGTGAAAAATGGTGCGCGTGTCTCATTCGTTCTGCAGCAGGGCACGCAAACGTTAAGCGTCGTATACGCCGGCGCCGACCCCCTTCCTGATACCTTCAGGGATAACGCGCAAGCGCTCGCCGATGGCCGTCTT
>JAVKSW010000295.1:0-4232 GCA_039583505.1 Bryobacteraceae bacterium
TCACGCCGTCCCCCAGAGCGCTTGTAGCGTCTGGCTGGTCGGCCCTCCACAGTAGCTCTTAGTCCTCTACTTAATCCTGAAGTTGGTCCGCACGTCCACCGCCGTTGGTGGCGCGTGCATTTTGAAATTTGGATGCGGATCACGCATCGGGAAAACTAATAAATGTCACATACAGTTGAAATCGACCTTTACGGGTCAAAGGTCTCGCTCGAGACCGGCAAGATTGCCAAACAGGCCGGTGGGTCTGTTGTCGTTCGTTCAGGAGATTCGGTGGTGCTGGTAGCCGCCACCTCCGCGGGGAAGCCAAAGCCTGGCGCTACCTTCTTCCCCTTGACCGTGGATTACCGCGAATATACCTACGCAGCGGGCAAATTCCCCGGCGGATTTATCAAACGCGAGGGTCGTCCTTCCGAAAAGGAAATCCTCACCAGCCGTTTAATCGACCGCCCCGTCCGGCCGCTGTTTCCGGAAGGCTTCAGTCATGAAACCCAGATTATCGCCATGGTCCTTTCTGCCGATCCGCAGCATGATCCCGGCATTCTGGCCATCATCGGCGCGGGCGCTGCGCTCGCCATCTCCGATATCCCGTTTCATCACGTCCTCGCCGGTGTTCGCGTCGGTCTCATCAACGGCGTTTATCGCGCCAACCCCGCTTACGACGAGATCAAGGACGCCAAGCTGAGCATCATGGTTGCCGGCACCGAGCAGGGCATCGTCATGGTCGAGGCGGGCGCTAATTCAGCCACCGAAGCGGAGGTTGTTGACGCTATTGAATTCGGTCATGACTGCTGCAAAAAGGTTGCCTCTGCGATTAACGAACTTGTGCGCCTGGCCGGTAAGACGAAGCGCGAGTTCACATCGCCAGTTACCAACGAAGCGATGCTCGCCAAAATTTCCGATGCCGTTCGCAGCGAACTCAGCGATGCCCTCAAGACTGACAAGCACGGGAAGCTCGAAAGCCATCAGCTTGTCGACCAGGCCAAGCAAAAGGCCCTCGCGCTCTTCACTGAAGAGCCGGAGCAAGCCGAAGCTGCAAAGGTGTTCGATCACCTGAGAGAACGCATTTTCCGCGACGAGATGTTGAAGGAGCACCGCCGCCCCGATGGCCGTGCCTTCGATCAGATTCGCCCCATTACCTGCGAGATTGGTGTTCTTCCCCGCACGCACGGCTCGGCGATCTTTACCCGCGGCGAAACGCAAGCGCTCGTAACCACTACGCTCGGTACCAAAGACGACGAGCAGCGCATTGAATTGTTCGATCTCACCGAAACTTCCAAGCGCTTCATGCTGCATTACAATTTTCCGCCCTTCAGTGTCGGCGAAGTCGGTTTCATGCGCGGCCCCGGCCGCCGCGAAATTGGCCATGGCGCGCTTGCCGAGCGCGCTCTCTCGCCGGTCATTCCTGACGACACCAAGTTCCCCTACACTCTGCGCGTGGTCAGCGACATTCTCGAGTCGAACGGCTCCAGTTCCATGGCTAGTGTTTGCGGTGGAACGCTGTCCCTGATGGACGCTGGCGTGCCTGTCACTGCTCCCGTCGCCGGTATTGCGATGGGCCTCGTGCTCGAAGGTGACTCTTACGCAATCCTGACCGATATAGCCGGCGCCGAGGATCACTACGGCGACATGGATTTCAAGGTCGCCGGAACCAAAGATGGCATCACTGCCCTGCAGATGGACATCAAGGTCCCCAACGTCACCACCAAGATCATGAAAGAGGCGCTTGAGCAGGCGCGCAAAGGCCGGCTCGAAATCCTCGGTAAGATGATTGCCACCATCGGCTCTCCGCGTGCCGAACTGTCCCAGTATGCTCCCCGCATCTATACCACCAAGATACCGACTGACAAGATTCGCGAGCTGATCGGTCCCGGCGGCAAGGTGATCAAGGGTATCATCGAGCAGACCGGCGTCAAAATCGATGTCACCGACGATGGCACCGTCAACATCTTCGCTTCCGATGGCACTTCGGCGCAGCGCGCCTTGCAGATGGTGAGCGATATCGCAGCCGTCGCGGAAGTAGGCAAGACTTACCTCGGCAAAGTGGTGCGTATCGCGGATTTCGGCGCGTTTGTCGAGATCTTCCCGGGTACCGACGGTCTCTTGCACATCAGCGAAATCTCGGAGAGCCGCATCAAGAATGTTCGCGACGAGCTCAAAGAGGGCGATCAGATCCTCGTCAAGGTATTAGCTCTCGAGGGCAATAAAATCAAGCTCAGCCGAAAAGCTATCTTAAAAGAACAACGTGAAAAGCTGAAGACCGGCGCCGAAAAGGGCGAATAGCGCAACCTTCCGCCGGTAAAAGCAGAGTTTCGAGCGCGGGTGCGTAACTGACCCGCGCCCGCTCACATGGCGACACATATCTATACAAGCGTCGCGGCAAATTACCTTCCCAAAGCGCGTGTTCTCGCCAACGGCATCAAGAAGTTCCATCCCGATTTCGTCTTTCACGTCGTCCTGTGCGACGCCGTGCCCGCTTGGTTTTCGCTCGACCAGGAACCCTTCGATTCCCTGATCGTTCTCGCCGATCTCGGCTTGGAGAATCCCCCGCAGTGGATCTTCAAGCACACCCTCGTCGAACTGAGTACCGGTGTAAAAGGCTTCGCCCTCGAGAAATTGCTTGCGCTTCCCGGCTGTACCGAAGTCCTCTATTTCGATCCCGACATCGTCATCCTCTCGCCTTTAACCCGCCTGCTCGCCGAATTCGCGAACGCTTCCATCTTGCTAACCCCACATTTGGCCGAGCCCGAGATCGCGACCGGCGCGATTCTCGACAATGAGCTTTCGGTCCTGCGGCATGGAATCTACAATCTAGGGTTCATCGGTATCAAAAACTCGCCCGAAGGAGGCCGCTTCGCCTCTTGGTGGACCGCCCGCCTCAACCATTTCTGCTACGAGGATATTCCCGGCGGTATCTTCACGGATCAGCGCTGGGCAGATCTGGTGCCCGCCTATTTCGCGGAGCACAAAATCCTCCGCAACCCCGGTTATAACGTCTGCACCTGGAATCTCACGAATCGGACCGTGACCGGCTCGCTTGCGGACGGGCTCCTGGCGAACGGCGAGCCCATTGCGTTTTATCATTTCTCTGGATTCGATAGCGGCGCGCAACGCGGCATGCTCGACAAGTACGGGCAAAGCATGCACGCTCTCTACGAGTTGCGCGAGTGGTATACGGCCGAATGCGAGCGCATGGGGCAGACTGAGCTCGCCGGCATCCCCTGGGCTTATGGTTTTTTCGACAACGGTGAGCCTGTCGTCAACCCGCAACGCCGGCTCTACCGCGAACGCGCCGACTTGCAAGCCGGATTTCCGAATCCCTATTCCACGCTGGACGCAGACCGCTCTTATCTCCACTGGTTCCGCCTGAATTCGTACGATGCGAGCGAGCTTCAGAATGGCTCCGAACAGCCAAAGCCCATTGATACGCCCGATTATCGCGTCTTCGTCATCGCTGCCCCAGGCGATGCGCCTTTCGCGCAGGACACCCTCGATGCTGTTCTCCAACGCACCGTCCGAAGTGACCAGATCTTCTTCGTTTCCTCGCCCGCAATTCTTCCGCAGCTCGCCATCCCCGCAAGCACCACGCACGTGGGCCTTGAACTCAGCCGATACGATGATCTATTCGCCGCCGTTCTCGATCGCTTCGCCGACAAGGATGCACTCTTCATCCGAGCGGGTGCAGTCCCGCCCGATAAATGGGATTTGCGTCTGGCCTGGAGTTCCGTTCGCCAGCCGGATATTGCTACCGTCTCGCCTCTGGATGACCGCCTCGTCGATAAGTCCGGACGGCTTCGCTCCAGCTACGGACAGGATTTCCTCGATCGTCTGTGTTACTGGTACAGTCACCCGGCGGATGTCGAAACCGGATCTTTCTCCCACGACTGCGTGTACGTTCGCGCCGCCGCTGCACGCGAAATCGCCGCTCTTGACAAACGCCTCGATCCTCGCCGCCTGCTGGACGGAAGTGTTCGTTTGCGTTACTCGAATGTTCTGGCGACGCACATCTGTGTAACCTGGCGTCGCCCGCGCGCCACTGGCGAAGCAATCGCCTCCCATCCAACGGATTCCGGGGCGCTGGCGCGCGTTCGCGACCGCATCCGCGGCTATGCGAGCGATAAAGGCGTCGTCCCGCCGTTCGTCGCCCAGCGCATGACCGGACCCAATCTCCACATCCTCCATGATTGGGGCGGAGGTGTGGAAAACTGGGTTGAACATTACTGCAACGCCGACCG
>JAVKSW010000296.1:0-4232 GCA_039583505.1 Bryobacteraceae bacterium
GATGCGGCTGGTGCTGCCATTCGCGTTGAACATAGTCGGCGAGACGCTCGCCCGGCGGCGCATCGGCAGTCCAGAGAGTGGTGGCGGGATTGTAGCGGTCGGGATCAATGAGCTGAGGCATTAACATCCCGAGAGTGAGAGACTGGCGATTGCCTTCCGTAATACCTACGCGGGGCAGAAGCGTGGGAGCGCAGATACCCGATTGCCGATAGGCGTCGAGAATGCGCGCGCCGGCCTCGCGGGTTCCGTATTTGGAGGCAATGCGCCCGATCCAATACTGGCGCTCGGCGGCCGGATCGCGATTCGGATTCCAGGCGTAGCGGGCCCAAGCTTCAAACCAGATCCAATCCCGATCCATTTGCAGCTCAGGAGGCTTGTCGGCCGAGACGGGCCACTCCCAATAACGCAACGGATAAACATGCAGACCTTTGATTCCGATGCGCTGGCAAGACAGCATGACCTGCCGGACGTAGGCGGGATCGCCCCAGCGGAAGGGCTCGAGATTGGAAAGCAGATGGATATTGACGATGTGGGTGGCACCGAGACGGACGAGCATTCGATGCCGCTCCAGAACCTGGCCGCGGATGTCGGTCCAAGTCAGGGACTCGCCGGTCCACTTCCACATGGTGAAAATGTTCCGGTAAAGAGGGAGTGCCGCTTTCATGGCGCTTTCGATGTCAGTGGCGTGGGCGCGCACTATGATGGGAGGCTCGCTGGAAGTGCCGAGTTCTCGCATTCCGTCCTTTATGCCCGGAATGATGGTCTTACTCAGCCATTCGGCGCCGTATTGGGGGCCGAGGGCTTCACCGAGCGTCATCATGAGGCCGACATTCGGATAGTTTTTGATGAACTCCGAGATGCAATAGCGGGTGTAATCACTGGCGAAGGCGGTGGGAGTGGTCTGGTGGAAAGGAACACCGTGGGCCTTGGCGAGCGCGTGCGAGAGATGGATGTTGTAGAAGCCCTGAATCAGCCAGATGCCGCGCTTGTCGGCCTCAGAAGTGAGCCAACGAAACATTTCGATGTTCTGTTGCAGTTGTTCATTCGAGAGCTCTTGCGCCTCGGGATACCTGGGTAACTTCAGCAAAGACGTGAAGGGATGACCATTCCAAAGATAGAGTGTGTTCATCCGGTTTTCGGCCAGGAAATCGAGGTAACGTGTCCAGAGCTTTTTGTCGTAGAAGAACGGAAACTGCCGGGGCGTGTAGCGATAGTCGTACATGGCGCCGTCGTAAGTAATTTCGGGCTTCTGCATGCCGATGCACGTACCGCGGAGAACAAATACCGGATGATCCATGAAGTCGAGCTGCCGAGGTAATGCGTGAGCGGCTTGAATGCGACTTGCCAGCTCGAGGCAGCCATAGAGCACACCGGAGGGATCGCTTCCTATTACAAAAATTCGATTGCCGGCGCGGAGCAGATGAAAGGCTTCTCGCATGTCAGGCGAGAGAGCAGCGAGATTCGAGAAGCGCGCAAAGAGCGGAGACGAACGCGTTCCCACGAGAATCTGCAGATCGGCCGTGTCCGATGAAGAGAGAGTTGCCAAAGCGGTCCTGAGGCGCTCTGCTCCAAAGAGCTCACGAGGCGCGGCGGCCGGAGTTGTTTTGACCGTAACGGCGGCAGCACAGGGAAGCGCCGCGAGCAGAAGGAGAAAAGCGAGCTTTGGTTTCACGTGCCTCGAGTTCAATTTTTATTTTGCAAGAGGCGTCGGGCCGGCGGAAAGCGTATTATGCAGCTTGAGAACGCACCTGGTCTGATTTGGTGGTCATACGGGTGAGCCAGGAGGGAGAATTGGTGGCCAGATAGCGCTCGATTTCCGCGATTGAAAATTCAAACCCATTTGCCTTGGGATCGAAGGCCTGATTGTCGCGTTTGGCGAGGACGTATTGGCGGGCAGCGGCATCGAGAGCCTGAATTTCCTTGGCTTTGCGTGCCTGCTGAAGCATACGCAGTTCGGCGAGATCTTTTTCGCGGCGGCGATGCAGGCGCGCTTCCTGGAGCTGGAGGTTGCGGAGCTGCTTTTCGTATTTCAGATGCGTTTCCAGCTCAATCAGGGCGCGGCGCTGAGAAGGATCGTGATTGTTGAACGATTCGGCGAATTCGATGTGGCCTGTGGCGTAGATGGACATTTCGAAGCCGGGGATGCGAGACAGACGCCAACACGTATCGGCGATGCATTGCACCAGATCCGATTCGAGCGCGCCGACGGGATTGAACTCTGACTGATAGGCAAGGATATGGGTTTCGTAAGCGGCGGCATCATCGGACGGCAGCAGAACGGTGCGGCCGGTGAGGGCGGTTTTGACGGCATTCAACGATACTTTGGATTTACCGGTCTCAGACGTGGGGCCCGAGGACATTTGCGCGTTCCTTTGATTCGCGGCGATTTGAGATGCGCTGGTCATTTTGTATAGCTCCTAAAAAGAATGGCTCGCGCGGGGCCACTCCCTAGCGGTCGTGGTTCCGTTCGAGCCTGCTAGACACTAGCATGAGGAAGGCAAAAAACGTTCTTTGTACGTTTAAAATCGCGGTAAGTTGCTGAATTTAAGTAAGAAATAAAGGTAAGTACGTTGTGACCCATTTGGGACAGAAAGCTTTTGCGGTAGTTACGGGCGGAATTCTGAGTGCCGCGGTTATCGTCGTGTTGGGGCGGGCGGGGGAACCGCGCGAGGTTACGAACTCGCTGGGGATGAAGCTGGTGCGTGTCCGCGCGGGCTCATTTCAAATGGGTGCGGACGCGGAGCCGCTGCCGCCGGAATTGCTTTCCGGGAGGGGACTGGAGGTCGCACGTCCGAGCCAGGGAGATTATGATGAATCGCCCAGCCACCGGGTTACGATTACGCATTCGTATCTGATGGGCGCGACGGAGGTGACGGTCGCGCAGTATCGCCAGTTTCGATCCGATTACCAAGGCAATCCAGAGTACGCGCCGTATGCATCGGGTGTGAGTTGGAACGAGGCGGCGACGTTTTGCAGATGGCTCAGTAAGAAGGAAGGGACGACTTATCGTCTGCCGACGGAGGCGGAATGGGAATATGCGTGCCGCGCGGGGACGAACACGCCGTTTTCTTCGGGCAATAAACCCCCCGCGCCGGAGAGCGAGAATGCGTGGGGCTTGAAGAACATGCATAGCGGTGTTGCCGAATGGGTGCTGGACTGGCATGGTCTGTATCCAAAGACAGCGCAGATGGATCCGGTTGGGCCAGCATATGGGATCGCCCGAGTTGTGCGAGGCGGCGGATTGGACGATCGCGAGGCGAAGAAGGGCGACCACGAAGGGCATTTTCCGGCGGAGCTGCCGTATTATGCACGATCGTCAAACCGGGCGAGTATGGCGCCTGGATTTGATTCGGCAAAGGCGCGGATCGGATTCCGCGTTGTGCAGGCAGAGATGCCGAAGACCAAGCCGCTGGCTTATGAGCGGCCGTTTGTGCAGACGGCTGTGAAACAAACGGTGGTGGACGTGACGCGAGGGCCTGATCCGGGAAAGCCGTTCTTCCGCAGGCGCGTGCTGTTTCCGGATTTGGGCGATCAAAGCATGAGGACTGTGGGCTGGAAGATCGGGCTGGCTCGGGGCCTTGGAAGCGCGTACCACAATTCGGCCGTACAGGTGATGCCGAACGGAGATTTGCTGGCAGCGTATTACAACACTCCGGAGAAAGAGGACGATCCGGACCAGACGATTCTCACGATGCGGCTGCGTGACGGCGCGAACGAATGGGACATGCCGGAGCCGTGGCCCGATTTTGCAGACGCGGCGGATGCGGCGCCGGTGATCTGGAATGACGCGGGAAAGATTTGGTTTTTCTGGGGATGCTCGCGATTGTTGGGCGGGTATCCGTTTCAGTACATGACATCGACGAACAACGGCGCGAGCTGGAGTGAAGTGCACTTTCCAAAATTGACGGGCGAAGTGGGCAAGTACACGCCGCAACCGATCAACAGCGTGGCGCGCGCGAACGATGGAACGATTTACCTGCCGACCGATGCGAAGGGCGGCAGATCCGTTTTGTGGGCGACGAAGGATGGCGGCGAGACGTGGTTCGATACCGGCGGTCGTACGGGAGGACGGCACACCACGCTGGTAGTTGGACGCGACGGGTCCCTGATCGGCTTTGGCGGCAAGAACACGAATATCGACGGGTTCATGCCGGTTTCGATCAGCCGGGATGGAGGCAAGACATACCAGATCCGGAAGACGCCATTCAATCCGCTTGGCAGCGGCCAGAGGC
>JAVKSW010000297.1:0-4223 GCA_039583505.1 Bryobacteraceae bacterium
GAACCCCGCGGGGCCCGGCCTTATGTCCGATCTCGAGAACATGCAGTATTTCCAAGTCTGAAAAAACAAACCTGAAACAAGGAGATTACTAATGCAGAACAAACCCGTCGCCCTGGTTACCGGGGCCAACAAAGGAATCGGTCTTCAAATCGCGAAGGATCTCGCGTCGCACGGCTTTACCGTGCTCGTTGGGTCGCGCAACTTCGAGAATGGCGAAGCGGCCGCCAAGAGCGCCGGAGCGGACGCTCGCGCCCTCCAGCTCGACGTAACGAATCAGGCATCCATTGCCGCCGCGGCAGAGCGCATCCGGAACGAGTTCGGCCGCCTCGACGTGCTTGTAAACAACGCGGCCATCGGGCATACGGGAAAGCCGGGCCGGTCGCTCGCAGAGATGGTGACGTCAGGCCGAGGGAGCATCGCGTCTCTCGACGAGGTGCGCGCGGTGTTCGAGACGAACGTGTTCGGCGTCATCGCCGTCACGCAAGCAATGCTTCCGCTGCTTCGTGAAGCGCCGGCGGGACGCATCGTTAACGTGTCGAGTGGCGCCGGCTCGCTCACGCTGAACGCGGACCCGACCAGTACGGTGCATGCGATTGCCAACGTTGTTTATAGCCCGTCGAAGACCGCCCTCAACGCGATCACGCTGGCCTTCGCCATCGAACTCGAGTCGACGGGCATCAAGGTCAACGCCGCGGACCCGGGCTTCACCGCGACAGGCCTCAACAACTTTGAGGGCACGCGCACCGTCCAGCAGGGCGCCCGTGAGCCGGTGCGCCTCGCGCTGCTCGAAGCGAGCGGTCCGACGGGTACGTTCTCGAACGAGGAAGGCCCGCTCCCGTGGTGATGTTGTCAGTGGTTTTGTGCGAGTCACGGTCGTTTTCGAGTGACTAGCCACTCGGAGGTTGGCCCGCCCGGCCCTGCAATCAGCGCTCTGTGCGCCGCATTACTTCGTTATCGGAGCTGCACTCTCAGCCTCTCGCCTGTACGCGGCACTGAGTGTATCTTTGCTCTTCGCGATCCCTAGCAGCGTTGGATAGTACTGAACAAACGTGGTGTCAACCGCGCCGTGGGCAGCGTGGCAGCTATAGCAACCAGCGGTTACCGGAACCATCTTGGCAGTCTTATCCCCATGGAAGCCGAAGAAAGCCCATCTCCCGGGGAAGCGGGCTTTGTCTTTGACGTGCACAGCTAACCCTTTCAATGACTCCTGAACGTCTGCCGTCTGAGTGTTCATGCTCACGCTCTGCGCCCCGCGCCCTTCGACAACGAGCATGGTCTTGTCAGGCCATGTTCCAGTCTGCAGAAATGCCTTATAGGCTTCAGGATCGACGAAAACATTGAGGAACGAGTCGTGTCCACCGTTCTCCATTTCCGCCGGTTTGGAATTCGTATGAAAGTCAGAAGAGAGATAGACCCATTCGCGATAGTGTTCGGGAAGCTTGAGCTGGCCGTCCACTGTGTATTCCGGGCCAACACTGGATGGTGTATTTGCGGCCTTTTGAAGTAACGTACTAAGGAGCGCGACTACCAGCAGGAGGATGGGCTTCGAATTGGTGAACATAGAGACAAGTGTGGGCTTTGCGCGGAATTCGCCGTAGACTCGTCGCTGCACGGTTCTGGTGATTTGCTGCAATTCCGCGCCTAGTCCAGGGCGGCGGAGCTACGATTCTGGCATGAGCTCGGACGCTCCCGATGCGCGCTCGCATCTGTGGACATGGATCGCATCGATCTGGCTCGGTTTTGGACTGGTCGATGCGGCGCAAACGGTGATCGTGATGCACGAACAGGGGACGCATCACGCCTGGTTCAGGCTATTTGCGGTAACGGTTCTCTTCTGGCTGCCATGGGCCCTCGCTACCGTCCCTGTCATAAGCCTGGGACGCCGATTTCCGCCGGTGCATGTGAGGCCCATATCGACCTGGGTCGTTCACCTGACCGCCTGGTTCACGATCGACCTCGTTTTCGCGATGTGGACCGGATGGTTGGGGAGGTCCGTTGACTTTTACCGAGGCGCCTCGAGTTCGGAGCCCTTCAGGAAGCTGTTATTTGAAAAATTCCTGAACGGAACCCTCTCCTCACTGGTTCTCTATGCGGGAATTCTTGTAGTGAGCTATGTTGTCGATTCGAGGGCGCGACTGGCCGACCAGCGGCTGCAGACTGCGCGCTTGAATGAGCGACTCACCACGGCGCAGCTCGATGCCGTGCGGAAGCAGATCGAGCCGCACTTTCTCTTCAACACTCTCAACGCCGTCTCCGGCCTCGTTCGTGCCGGGCGGGATGAAGATGCGGTCACCATGATCGCCGGCTTGAGCGACTTCCTGCGGCAGACGCTGCACGGCCCCCCGCGTCAGCAGGTGCCTCTTGCCGAGGAACTGCAATTTGCCGAGAAATATCTGAGTATTGAGAAGGTCCGATTCGCGGATCGCTTACAACTCGACCTGGACGTGCCGCTGGAGCTGTATCGGGCGCAGGTCCCCAGTCTGATTTTGCAGCCGATTATCGAGAACGCCGTGAAGCATGGGATCGCCAGGCGAGCGCAGGGAGGCACAATCCGGATCGCTGCCTCTCGCGATCGCGACAAACTCACTCTTACGGTTTGCAACGATGGGCCGTCTCTGCTGGCCGCCGAGCTTTCCGGCTCCGGCATTGGCAATGCTAATGTGCGAACCCGCCTGACCAGTCTCTATGGAGACGCATTCGAGTTCACGATGCGCAACAGCAAGGTGGGCGGCGTCGAAGTCTCGGTCTCCATCCCTTATGTCGTATCGTCCCCTGTCGAGAAAAACCAATGAAGGACGAAGGCCGCACGATCAAAAAGATTCGCACCGTCATCGTAGACGATGAGCCGCTCGCTCGAACCAATCTCACGATTCTGCTTCGCCCGCATCCGGAGATCGAAATTGTGGCCGAGTGCGGCTCCGGCCTGGAAGCGCTATCGACGATCCGCGCACGGAAACTCGATCTCGCCTTTCTCGACGTACAAATGCCCGAGTGTGATGGCTTCGATGTTGTCGAGATGCTGGGGAGCGACGCCCCTTGCGTCATCTTCGTGACGGCATACGACAGCTATGCATTGAGAGCCTTTGAGGTTGGCGCTCTCGATTACCTGTTAAAGCCCTTCGACAATGCCCGATTTGAGCGGACACTCGAACGCGCAAAAGAGAGAATCGCGTTGGCTAAAAATGCGCCGCAAGCGAAGCAGACTTTCGTGATCAAGGCGGCCGGCCAGGTCTCTTTTGTCGCGGCTTCGGAGATCGATTGGATCGAGGCCGCAGACTACTACGTCAGTTTGCATGTCGGAGTGAAGACGTACCTCTTGCGCCGGAGTATGGCAGACCTGGAGCAGGAACTGGACCAGGATGCATTCTGTCGAATTCACCGATCAGCAATCGTCAAGCTTGCGAAAGTGCGGCGACTGGAACTTAACGAGTCCGGAGAATACGACGTTCTGCTGAGTAACGGCGCCAAGCTTCGGCTGAGCCGGCGTTATCGGAAGGAACTGCAATCCCGGCTGGGTATTGCGGGCGTGCGCTCGCCGAATGACAAGTCATCAACCGGCCGAGACTTTCAGGATTGGTAACGCCAAGTCGCCCCGTCCGGCGATATCCAAATTGAAAATCACTTGTCCGTAGAACCCGCTAACCGTAAACTTGACTAATTCGCCGGATGCCTGGCACGAAACATCGCTTTCAGTCGAATTTTGGCCTTGATAATAAGTACGCACTTATATAAGATAATACTGATGGTGACGCAATTGAATCTGGATGCGGCGTTTTCTGCTTTGGCGGATCCGACGCGTCGCGCAATTCTTGCCCGTCTTGCCAAGGGGGAAGCGACTGTGACGGAACTGGGCGAGCCATTCGAGATGACGCAACCAGCGATCTCTCAACACCTGAAGGTGCTGGAAGATGCGGGACTTGTGGCATGTCGCGTGGATGGCGCGAGGCGGCCACGCCGTCTGGCAAGGAGCGGCATTGAAGCAATGGAGCAGTGGCTCGCAATGTTGCGAAAAGCACTGGAAAAGAATTACGACCGGCTGGACGAGGTTCTGGCCGGCATGAAACAACCGAAGACTAAAAGAGGAGAAAAACGATGAGCAAGCTGACGCTGAAAACTGAGGGTGACACCCACATCATTGTGACCAGGCGATTCGACGCGCCTCCGGAAGCTGTGTACCGCGCCCATACCGATCCGAAACTAATTCAAAAATGGCTGCTCGGTCC
>JAVKSW010000298.1:0-4218 GCA_039583505.1 Bryobacteraceae bacterium
GTGGTCGCCACCACACCGACCGTGATCACCGTCACCGAAGCCAGGCAAAGCGGCTCTCATGCGGAAAACGATCAGTCGGGAGTAAAGTCGGCGGCGCAGGGCACTTCGACTTCTAACGCCGCGCCCGCCGCCACATCGAACACCGCCGTCGTCGAAGTCAGCGGCGTCGAGAAATCCGCCATCTATCGCATCACGCCGGATCACACGGTCGAAACGCTGCGTAGTTCTAAAGAGGATAACGTTTACGATCTTTCGCTCGACGGCAATGCCATCTTGTTTTCAACCGACGATCACGGCCGCATCTATCGCCTGGAGGACGGTAAGACGACCCTGCTCGCCGAGCCAGGAGATGGCGAAACCACTCGCCTGGTCTGCTCCGGGGGCGCCATTTATGCGGCACTCAGCAACCCTGCTCGTCTGTTCGCCTTCGGGGCCGCCGGAAGCGGCGCGGGCAGTTACCAGTCGCAGGTTCACGATTCCACCAGCATCGCGCATTGGGGTCATCTGCAATGGCGTGGAGAAGCCTTCGCGGGTGGTTCGCGGCTCGCGTTTCGGACCCGCACTGGCAATGCGGCGCGTCCCGACACGACGTGGAGCGACTGGTCGGCGCCTATCGGCGATCCGGCTCATGCCATGATCCAAAGTCCTCCCGCGCGCTTCATTCAGTGGCGCGCCGAATGGTCGCCCGGCAGCACGGCCCAGATCAGCGACGTGCGCGTGCCTTATTTGCCCCAAAACGGCCCACCTGCCATTCACAGCATCACGGTCACCGCGGTGGTCGGAACCAATCTGACGAAGACCACCGCGAGTTCGGCGAGCGCATCGAACGCCTATTCGGTGACGGTGACCGACACGGGCGAACCCCCGCCCGCCACCACCAGTTCAGCCGAGGCCCAAACCGTTTCGCGCCTCCAAACCACGCAAACGCAAATCTCCTGGCAGGCGGACGATCCGGACGGCGACAAGCTGGTCTACTCGGTCTATTTCCGCGCCGAGGATGAGAAAGATTGGCAGCTCGTTCGTTCGCGCATGTACGAAAACACGCTGCTGCTCGATGCGGATGTGTTCGCCGATGGCCGGTATTTTTTCCGCGTGGTCGCCTCCGACGCGCCATCGAACGCGGCTCAATATGCGCGGCAGACTGAAATCGTCAGCGCGCCGGTGCTGATCGACAATACTCCGCCGGTCGTCACGCTCGGGCAGCCGCACCGCGATGGCGCGTCACTCGACATCGATGTGAACGCGGTCGATAAAACCAGTCCGCTGCGCTTATGTGAATACTCGATGGACGCCGGTTTCTGGCAGCCCATCGAAGCGGTCGACGGGCTCACCGATTCGCCGCAGGAGCGTTTTCATTTGCATCTGGACAAACTCCGCCCGGGCGAACATCTGCTGGTGTTCCGTGTCTACGATTCAGCAAATAATGCGGGACTTGCTCGCGTGGTTCTTCGGTGAGCTTAACGCGTTCCTCGCCCTTTGGAGCGCGTTGCAGCCTGAGCAGCTTCAGCCAGGACCCGGAGCGCACGATTCACCGACTCACTGTCAGGGAACAGGTTTGCGAGTTCGGGCTCAATCAAAACCAGGTTCGTCCCAGCGGTTGCCCGGCGATGATACTTGCCTCGAATGCCACCCGGTAATCGCGAGAGATCATACTCCGGCCGCAACTCGTCCCGCCGCTTAGGCGTCGATTCCTTCTTCATACTGTTTTCGTTCGGTCCGCGTCGCACGGCGCGCACTGATAATCCGAATCCGCTCCCCAAGCTCGCAGTGGGAAACGAACACTACATGCCCCTTCAGTGTACAGCCGATGGTGATTTCCCTGCGCTCGTCCGATGAATGGTCCGGATCTGGGAAAGTCATCGCAAGCGGATCGAGGAATACGGTTGCTGCATCTGCAAATGCCACATAATGCTTCTTGAGATTGGCGGCCGCTTTGCGGGAATTCCACTCAAACGTCATGCCACCCAAGCTTAACTGGGCTCCCCGCTGGCTCAGGGCACATTGTTGGACATTGCGAGACGCCGAGTTCTGCCACTTCGCGCCGGCGAAGCCCGCATGCAAACCCCGTGAATTAGGTATGAACCAACGCGTCGTGGCTTTTTGATAGGGTCCCCATTCCTTGATTCCGGAAACGTGACGAGGCCGGGCAAGATTAGATTGATGGCCGGGGACGCTACTTCGTCGTTAAGCAAAAGGCCTTCGAGGTTAGTGAAGTTTTTAAAGCGATCCTCATAGAAAGTCTCTTTGCCAATCTCGTGAAGCGACACCAGCCATCTAAGCGCGCTGACGCGTCGATTTCCCTCGATGACAACGTAGCGGTGCTTTCCATCCGCAAGTTGTCCCTTTCATTTCGCGGGTTATTGGCGTCCAGGAGCAGATCCGCGAGCGTAAGATTGATTGGAGTCAGGAGACCTGGGAGGTTCTCCATTGCGAATAGAGTGATTATAGTCCTGTGACGCGACTCGATCTATCAAGTGGAAGAGAGAACCCGATTGTGTGGATGCCCTCCGTGCGGCGCCCGGCCACTTCAGCGGCTAAAGTCAATCTGCCGCCACAATGAAGTGCCGATTGGCCGGTGAGGAGGTTCGCGGATGGCGCGTTGCGAAAGCAGTGTCAGTCGTCCATAACTTGGCCGAGTCGGCATGTCGGAACAGGAGGACGCGGCTGAGTAAACGGTTCTACCGAAATGAACCCACTACAGTTGGAGCACCATCCGCAACCCCTCATCGACGGACTGCTGCAGGCGCGGCGGCAGCGTGCCGGCGAGCTCAGTCAGGAACCTACGGTCAAGGGTCAAGAGTTGGGAAACATTCACAACTGAGTCACGGGCTAGGCCCGCCGCGCGCGCCGGTAACAGAACGTTCCCTGGAGCGTCAGCGAGATGGACATTGCTGGTAATCGCCACGACGATCGCGGTTTGAATCCGGCTGAGATTGAAGGAGTCCGCTTGGACCACGAGAACCGGTCGCCGGTACCCGGGCTCTGAGCGGCGGGGCACGGGAAGATCTGCCCACCAGATCTCCCCTCGTTGAATGCCCCCCATCTTTACCAGGCGTCCTTGCTGAGCGATTTCAATTGGGCGCGGCGCAATCCAGGATCTACCTCCGCCGGATCCCGCGAATACACTTCGTTGAGGCGTTCCGTGATCGCGTCCCCTTGCCGGGCCTTCAGAAATTCGGCGATCGCTCTCGCGTACAATTCACTTCTCGAAACGCGAAGGCGTCGGGCAGTCGCTTCCGCGCTGCGGAAAAGGTCGTCGGGCATCGACACAGCAGTCTTCATTCTCGCAGTATAACCAAAGTTATACCCGAATATCCCCGATGCGCTGCTTCCTCCTTCGACGTCGCCGGGAGATCATTCAGCCGCCAAATCCTGCATGGACCGCTGTGACCGTCTTATGCCTTAGCAGATAGCTCCGCAGGCTTGTGCGGCAGATTTTCGTCGAGCAGGATCTTCAAGGCACGGGCTGGCGGCTATGAGCGAAGGCGATTAGACCTTCAATCGTTTCAACCGGGAGCGAAGGAAAGTTCTCATGGATTTCCTGGACAGGTGAGCCGAAATCGTAATCGTCAACGATAGCCTGGGCCGGAATGCGCGTTCCCTTCACGACCGGCACTCCGGCCACCTTCTCGGAGTCCATTTCGATCAGGTCGCAACCCGACCAGTGTTGTTCTTCCCAATCAATGCCCATAGAGCTTCTTAGGTTTATTATTGCCCCATTGCACAAAGTTTTGAAACCGCGCGTCATGGCGCCTAGGTCTGACGGCAAACTGGAACGCATGCCAGTCGAAGAACGCCGCGACAACGTCTTCGCCTGCTTCGGAGAGCCGGTCATCGTGCTGCCCACCCATATGGATGAGGACGAGATCACATATGGCGAGTCCCACTCAAAGGTCATGCCACCCAAGTTTTAATCTGGGCTCCACGCTCGCTCAGGGCACATCGTTGGAGATACGAGACGCCGAGTTCTGCGACTTGGCGCCGGCGAAGCCCGCACGCAAATCCCGCGAATCAGATACGAACCAACGCGTCGTGATCATGGACTTCGAAAGTTATGAAAAGGCTATAGAGACTTACAACAGTGTGCCGCCTATCAGGCCGCTTTGCAGCCTCTCGGATCCGCAGCGGAGCGTGACTTCCCTATCGTCCAGGACGACGCGACCTGCAGGCAGTAGCCACCCGTACAAACCCGGCAACGATTCGCAGTGGTTCCTGAGC
>JAVKSW010000299.1:0-4212 GCA_039583505.1 Bryobacteraceae bacterium
TGCGGGAACCGGCTTGGGACGCAGCGACGATACACTAGAAGGCCTCGCATTGGCACACTAGAAAGCGGGTAACGAAGGCGTTAGCACCCGTTTGAGGCAGGAAACCGCAGTTCAGAGCGGATAGATCGTCCGGTTTAGAAACGGCCTAACAAAATGCGCACGGCCATAGGTTGAGTCTCCGCAGACGCGGTGAAGAAGCGGATCCCGCGATCCGTTTCGTCCCCATTCAGCCATCGTACGGTGTGCCAGATTTCGGGTGCGCCAGACGTCTGGGCGGGCGTATAGTATCCCTGCTCCGCTCTGAGAATCTGCATCCGAATGCCCGGCAGGAAACCCGGACGATGAAAAAGCACCGATCCGCCAAAACCGGCGAGCAGGAATTCATCCGGCCCTAACTGCGCAACCATCAGGCGGCCCAAATGATCGACGTTGCCGGGTGCGGGCTGGCCGTCCCGTTGCGGAAAGCCGAAGCGAATCTCCGCGGCCCAGTCCCCACTTGCATCCGCGGCACGCGTCGCGGGTGTTCCTGCGTCAGCATACGCCACGGTTGCGTTCGCGAGCATTTCGGCGCTCGGAAGGATCTCGCTCGAAGGTGGCCCGGTGGTCCCGGCTTTATCGTGGACATCGGTTGCTCTTGCACTCGGGGAGTTGCCAGCAGATGGCCGCTCGAATAGCAGTTCCTGTTCCGCGCCACCCGCTGCTTCGATTGCTGTCTGGACCTGCCCGGCGAAGTTCAGCCTGGCGACTGTGCGGTCCATAGAACTGAACAGCTTGTAATTTTCAGCATGCGCGCTCAGCCCGTCGGCGGCGGCTGGCCGCGATTTCACTCCATTTATCCCAAACGGAGAAAAGCCGATCGCTCCGCGGCCCAGCGCGGCAAAGAAAAAGGGAGCGAACACTTTGCCTTGGCCTGTTTCGGGAATCCAGAGCGGGTTGTCCGGTCGATTGTATGTGTCGAGTATGTGCAAATAGAAACCAGCATCGCTGCTATAAATATCCGGTCCAATTGCGTCGATCGACCGCGCGGCCATTCTCCATAAGCTCAGCATGGGTTGCACGGGACCACCGGATGGATAGCCGATGCCCGGGATCGGAATCCGCCGCTCCGGCAGCTCTGCAGGAGGATAGGCAAGCCAGACATTGCAATACATCGGAATTGGAAATTCGCGCTTTCCGGCTTCGGCGATTGCGTTGATGTAACGCGCCTGCGTCCAGGCTTGAAACATCTCCGCCGCGTTGCCCGGGAACACATCGGCCCAGGCGCCCGGGTTTCGGTGGAGCGCCTTCACGAGTTCGGCCGGCACGGCTCCGGCAAACTCCCGATTCGCTTCCGGAGAATAATCGCGAACTGTTCCAATCGCCCCCGATTCGTTCTCCACCTGAATCATCAGAACCGTATGTTGTTGCCCGTCGCGTTCAGCCAGGTGATGAGCGAGCGCAACGAAAGCGCTGCGATCGGCATCGAGGTTCGAAGGCGCATTCGCGGAAAGCACATCGAGCGGCGTGCCGTAACTGTTTTGCATGCGCGGGAAGTGGGTGGGGTCGCGCTTGACCCAGACGGGGGCGTAATGATCGTTGCCGTTTTTCCAGGTACCAAACCAAAGCAAGATCAAGCGCAAGTGGTGAGCACGAGCGCCGTCGAGCAGTGCGTCCACATTGGTCCAATCGAAATGGCCGCGTTCGGGTTCCATCTGCTCCCAGTAAACGGGAGCTTCGGCCGTGTTCACGTGCAGGGCCTCGAGGGCGGGCCAGACGTCCGGCAACACTTCGGGCCAACTACTCGAATTTCCGATCTGAGCGCCAAGCACCAGATACGGCGAGCCATCGACGAGCAGCGCATGGCGTCCGCCTTTTTCAATCAGTTGCGGCGCGGGCGTCAATGCCTGGACGACCGATGTGAGCGGCAGAGTCCAGAGTGATAGGAGAGCGAAGATTTGGACGAATAAAACAGCCGATCGGGTCACAACCGGATTAGGTCCTTTTGCCTGAGAACCGTAAGTGTACCAGCGCGCATGTAAAGTACAGCTGGTGAGCTTGTTCTTCTAGTGATGGTCGGATTTTAAATCTGGTCCAAGCCGTCTATCCGGCGTCTCTCAGCAGCGACATTATTTCTCGTTTTCGCATGCGCGTTGCGAGGCTCGTCACAAAGAACAAGTGAACGAGCTAACTGCCTTCTTGCCCAATGAATGCGCTTGCAAGCTTTGGGCAATTTGTGAGAAACTCGCGGCCAAGGTTGCATTCCAAGGAGAAGGTCGTGAATTGTTCATTTAGGCTTGCTGCCACCTTCCTGGCAACGTTTTGTCTTGCTTTAATTGCCCTGTCGCCGGACGCGTTCGCGCAGAACGCCCAGGGAACCATTCTGGGGCATGTCACCGATCCGAGCGGATCGCCTGTCGTCGGCGCCACCGTCACCATCAAGAATCTGGGCACCAACCTCAGCCAGCAGACCACCACCAGCGGAGTGGGCGACTACGTCTTCGTCAACGTCCAGCCTGGTCGGTACGACATCACCGCTGAATCCAAAGGCTTCAAAACGGCGCAGACGCAAGGCGTCACATTGGACGTCGAGCATACGCTGCGGCAGGATTTTTCGCTGGAGGTCGGCCAGGTGATGCAGCGCGTGTCGGTGACCTCCGACGCGCAGATGGTGCAGAGTGACGACGCGACCATCGGCACTGTCATTTCCGGCAAGGAGATCGAAGAGTTGCCCATCGCCGGCCGCGACTTTACCAACCTGCTCAGAATCCAGGCTGGCGCCAGCACCACGGGTGGCGGCGTCTCCTGGGCCTGGACCATGCATGGCTTGAACGATGACTGGTTGTCGACCAGCATCGACGGCGCGCGGTCGGAATCCATCAGTTACCTGGTGGACGGCATCAACAGCAATGACCAGTTCTTCGCGGCGCAATCCGCGCTCCCGGATTCGTTCTCCGTTTCCGAGTTCAAGGTCCAGAACGGCATGTACTCGGCCGAATACGGCCAGGGATCCGCGCAGGTCAACGTCGCGATCAAATCCGGAACGAATCAGTATCACGGGCAGGCTTACGATTTTGTGCAAAACGATATCTTCCAGCCCGAGAGCCCGCTCAATCGGTTCCTGAACGCCACGCAGCCGGGCGCGGTTCCGCTGCCTCTCAAAGACATCCTGCGGCAGAACCAGTTTGGTTTCACGCTGGGCGGCCCGCTGCAAATTCCCAAGCTGTACAACGGGAAAAACAAGAGCTTCTGGTTTTTTGGCTATGATGTCGGGCTGAAACGCCAGGAGTCCACCAGCCGCTTTAACACCCCCACTGCCCAGGAGCGGACCGGCAATTTCTCCGACTGGCCCTACCAGCTCTACGATCCATCCACCAGCGGCGAAGCGCCTGTGACCGCGCAGAATCCCGCCGGCCGTCTGCCCTTCGCAGGAAATCAGATTCCGTCCGGCGCTATCAGTCCCATCGCGCAGAACATTCTCAAGTACATCCCTACCTCGAACGTGGCCTGCCCGAATCCCTGCCCGACAGGCACGGGTAACTATCAGGCCACGGTTCCGAAACCGTGGGACACCAGTATGATCACCATCCGCGGCGACCAGAACATCAATGACAACAACAAACTTTTTTTCACCGGCGTATTTGGAGACCAGACATTCTTAAACGAGTCCGCGATGCCTCTCTCGGGCGAGACGAAATACACGCAACAGCAACTGTTCGGGTTGAATTGGCAGCACACGTTCTCGCCGAACATCTTCAATGAAGCGCGCGTCGGCTACAGCTTCCAGAAATTTCAGGACGCATCGCAGACCTCCTTCGGCCCTGACATAGCCTCTCAGTTGGGCTTCAAAAATGAACCAAACGTGCCGGCCTTCTTCGGTCCGGTCATTGTTAATTTCAATGGGTACCAGACGCTCGGCAACTCGAACTCCGCCTGGACCCAGCAAGCCCAGACCTTCCAATATCTGGACGACGTGAAAATCGTTCACGGGCGTCACACGCTCACCATGGGCGCCGACATCCGCCGCATGGTTGTCAATCTGATCGACGGTTACGGCGGTCTCATGGGCCAAACCAATTTCACAGGAGCCTACACTGCATCGAACCCGGCGCAGGCGGGCAGCGGTTATGGGCCGGGCCTCGGAAACGCCTTCGCCGATTTTCTGCTCGGCTTTCCCCAGACGGTCAGTAGCCCGTCCACGGTCCCTACCGACCATTACGATGTACGCGGAACCAA
>JAVKSW010000300.1:0-4205 GCA_039583505.1 Bryobacteraceae bacterium
GCGACCATCGCCCACGAGGGCGGGTCTACTGGCTTGATGCTGTCGAGATACTCGCGGTAATGCTCGAGAAAATAGCGTGAATACACATCCCGTCCGGTGGTGCGCAGCAGCTCGGCCGCGGCCCATAGCCTTTCGTCTCCGCAGTTCGGATCGCCGTATCCTCCAGTCGTCACGCCGCGCGGATTTTTAAATGTTACGTCCGGGTTTGCGTCTACCCATCGCCACGCGCTTTCCGCGGCGCGCAGGCAGCGCTGTGCATACGCCGCGTCAAAAGGCTTGTAAGCGCGAGCCGCGATCGCCATCACCGCCGCGAAGTCTGCCGTCGCGCAAGAACTCTTGAATGGCTTCTCACCCGTGCCGATTACGTAACTCACCGACTTGTCCGCTTCCGGCAGGATGAACGGACAGAAGCGCTCGCTGGTCTGCTTGTGCCACACTCCTCCATCGCTGTCTTGCATCGTCAGCATCCAATCCAGGTTCCAGCGAATCTCGTTCAGAATATCGGGGACGCCGTTCCCGGACTCCGGCAAACGCAGTCCGATCTTACTCACGCGATCGCCGTACATTTCCCAGCACCACAACAGCGTGCCCGTGCTGATGCCGGAATTCACCACGTATCGCCCATAATCTCCCGCATCATGCCACCCGTGCGTCGACGCGTGCGGACCCGTTTTCCCGGAGGAAGCATGATAGGCGCCATCGAGATGACACGCGGCATGTTTGTAACCCGGAAACTCCGGCCCAAGATCCACCGCTGTACCGCACCGCTGCACGTAATAACCGCGCATGGCCAGATAATAAACACGGTTGAATACGTCCGGAGACACCGCAAAATTCCAACTTCGCCCCACGCCCGGTACATCCAGATAAAATTTGCCAGTTTCCGCCAATCCGCTGAAATTCGCGGTCTGGACGTTGTCTCCTGAATCGGGATCGCGTACTGGCGCTTCGAGCGAACCCTGAAACGCGACCGAGTTGTCGCGCATTCGCCGCACCAGAAACGTTTTAGGATTCTGGTCTCCAACGGCCGCCTGCGCGACCATGGCGACTTTCGGAGAGTTCGGCAGATACCCCGCTTGATCGACTTTGATTTCCGTGGTCGGAGTTGCTGCCGTAAGGAAGGAAGTGAAAATGCAGACATTCGCAAGCAGGCATAGCTGCACCGCTCGATCGCAAGTTCGCATACGCGTATAGGATGGTTACTCTAGGAATCCATTTCGACCAGAATTTTGGTAGAGGATTGCGGCGACTCGCTCCACTGTTTCAACGCCTCGCCGGCGTGTTCGAGCGGCACGGTTCTGGAGATGCTTGCTTCTACCGGAAATTTACCGGCACCCAACAGCTCAATCACCGCGGGAAATTCCGCCAGTGAGTTGCGCGATCCGAGAATGTCCAGCTCTTTGTGCACGAAGTGCTTCGTTTCGTAGCTGACCGGCTCTTTCGTCCACCCGATGTAAACAACTCTGCCCGTATGCGCCACCTCTTCAACGGCCATGCGATACGTTTCGGGAATGCCTACGGCCTCGATCACGACGTCGGGCCCAAAACCGCCGGTCAACTCGAGCAGTCGATCGTGCACGGATTCAGCGACTGAGTTGATGGCGTGCTGGGCTCCCGCCTGTCGGGCCAGAGCGAGTTTCGCGTCGGCGACGTCGATCGCGATGACCACCGCGCCTCGCGATGCAGCCGCGATCATGGCGCCCAGCCCGACTGTTCCGCACCCGATGATCGCTACCGTATCCGCGCCGCTGACTCTGCCCCGCTCCACGGCGTGAAATCCCACCGCGAGCGGCTCGACAAAGCTGAGTTCGCGCAGCGACAGACTCTCCGCCGCGTAAACCTTTGGCCAAGGCACGGCGAAATAGTCCTTCATCGCGCCATCCCATTGCACGCCGAGCGTTAAATTCGACTTGCACGCGTTCGGGCGGCCGCGGCGGCAGGAAGCGCAAACGCCGCAGTTCGTGTTGGGGTAGATGGTCACGTTCATCCCTGGTTTCAGGTGCGCCGGAACGCTGGAGCCCGTCTCGATAATCGTTGCCGCGATTTCGTGTCCCGGAATTCGCGGATAGGAGACCAGCGGATTTTTTCCGCGGAACGTGCTCAAGTCCGTGCCGCACATGCCGACGAGCCGGGTCTTCAGCAGAACCTCGTCCGCCGACGCGACCGGCTTTGGTAACTCGCCCACAGAAGTACTGCCCGGCGCCGTGATGTAAAAGGCTTTCATGGAGAATGCTTCCGCCTAATATAAGTCTTGATCGTATCCATGCCAGAACGATATCTCGCGTCTCTCTGTTCCGCTTTAGCAATCGCCATCTTTCTTTATCTCAAAAGCACAATTCTACGCACCGGAAGCCAGCGCGCAACGCTCGCGGTTGTGGTCCTCGTGATCGGCGTCGTCGCGGTGCCCGGCTTCGGCTATCCCGTTTTTGCACCCGCCATCGCACTGTACTGGATTGCGCTCACGTTTGTAGTTTGTTTGGTCGTCGGCGCCCTCTGGCGCAGGAGTTCCATCTTGCGACAGCCCTGGGCTGCCCTGGACGCGATCGGCGCGGCAAGCTTCGTCGCGGGCGCCGTGTATTGGCTTGCGGCCATCACGCTGCGTCGCAGCCAGGAAAGCCCGGCGCTGACCTTACTCGTCGCGCTTCTGACACTTGCCGCCTGCATTCACCTGTTACACGAGCTCGATCGCGCCAACGTTCTGCAGCGGCCGCCAGGCCTGGTGTTTGGCGAAACGCTGCTGCTCACCGGATTGCTTCCGCTGTGCTTCGGCCTCCACAGAATGGGTGTCGTCAGCTCGCTCGCAATCCTCGCGGGGATATTCTTCGTTGCCTTGCGCTTGCGAGCTTACTTCCGAACCACCGAAGAGCGCCGCATCCTCGACAAAATGTCGGTCGAGGGCGACAAGCTGCAACCGGAATACACCGAAGCCTCGCTCGAATGCCCGGAACCGCGGTTGTGGTCCATGTTCGATCCCATGACCGCCGAAAAAGAAACTCTGGATCTGCTGTATGCTCTCGTGCGCGCGCTGAAGCCGCGGCTCGCCGTCGAAACGGGCACATTCTCCGGCATCAGCTCAACCTACATCGCGCGAGCGATGAAAGAAAACGGGCGTGGACGGCTGATCACGTGCGAGATGGATCCCGTCGTGTACGCGAACGCCTGCGAACGATTCCGGTCCGAGGGTCTCGCTCCACTCATCGATTGCCGTCTCGGCTCCAGCCTGGAGTTACAGATCGACGACGAAATCGATCTGCTCTACTGCGATAGCGAGCTGAGCGTCAGAGAAGCCGAGGTGCGCCGCTTCATTCACCGCGTGAATCCATTCGGCCTGATCCTCATACACGATGCGGGATCGCGCTTCAAAGTCGTGCGTGAGGCGGCTCTCAAAATGGAAACCGAAGGGCTGATCTCCGTCATTCTGATTTCGACTCCTCGCGGCCTGGTCATCGCGCAGAGGCGGGAGGGACGAAAATGACGGCGGCCTACAATTGCAGGGGCTTTGTATTCGCCAGGGGATGATTCGTCAGCAGGAACTTCCCACCGGCCTTGGCAACGACGTTCAGCTCCGACGGCCCAACCAGCCTTTCAATGCGCTCAACACCCGATTGTTCGGCGACGACATAATAACGCTTCGATTCCAGCCATAAATTCTTGAACTGCGGGTCGTCGATAAACACCTGCGGCGATCCCGGCGCATTCGCACCGTATTCGAAGTTGAAATATCTGCCGTTCAGAAGCAAAGCGGGTCGATCCGTATAGAAGAACATCGAAGAAAACGTGTAGTAATGATGGTCTACTATCAATTCGCCTTCGGGGGAGCGCAAGAGCGCAGTCGCCAGCGGGCGAGAAGACATGAAAGGATCGAACGCCACCAGCGCCAGGCGCGCGGCATGGCAGAACAACACCATCATGGCCGCGATAACCAGGAATGCACTCCGGCCTTTGGTTCGCAGCGTTCCTAGCGCTCCCACCAGAAACGCGAGCGCGGCCACGGCCAACGGCAGGCGCAGATAGGCAAACGAGCCAAGCGTCAAATCCTCGATATGCCCGAGCGACAGCGTGTAAGCGCCAGGATGATCCGCCAGCGCTGTCGCAATATCGCCAGGCGTCGGAACGTTCCTCACTAGGATCAGCAGGGCGATCGCCGCCAATGCCGCTACGGCCGTTATCCCGGAAAGCACGCGGGTTCCACCCTTGATCCACTT
>JAVKSW010000301.1:0-4201 GCA_039583505.1 Bryobacteraceae bacterium
GTATTGAGAGCAGACATAAGAGCCGGCCTGCGACTCGTGCGCGCTTACTTCTTCGCTGTAGAGGCCGCCGGTTTGATGGCTTTACTGGCTTCCAGGATATCGTCTACCGCTTTGCTGTCGAGCTGGTACAGAGCGGGCTCGCTGTTGCGGCGGGCGATATATGCGTCCGCGGTTTTCGCGAATTCGGCGCGATCGGTTCGCTTGCCGTCGTTCCACGTCACCGTTACGGCGAACGAAGGAGTGGTGAAACCGCTTGTGACAAACTTGGTTGCCGCCAAGTCGCGCAGCTTGTCGATGAGCGCCTGAACCGTTCCGACGTCCAAGGTCCGGCCGTTCCACTTCCAGTCCGAGCCGCTTCGCACGTACGTCTTGTCGCTTGGACCTTGCTGGATCTCGAACTTCGTCAGGTCATTAAAGCCGAAGTCGAAAATCTTCTTGTTGCGGAAGTCGTCCAGCGGCTTTTCGATGGCTTTGCCCAGGTCGGACGAAACCTTGTAAACCCCTGCGACCACGCTGCTCTTGGCGTAGTAGTCGTCTTTGTTCTTGCGGACGTCAAGCGTCTGTGTCCCGGAGGCGTCCGCGACTTTCACGGTGCCGACGGGCTGACCGGAAGCGTAGGCCGCGTCCGTTTTTTTGGTGTCTTCGGCGCTGCTCGAAAGATCCATCTTCGCGTCGGTGAGCTTGCGCAGCAGCTCTTCCACTTCGAAGCTGTCAGCGCGATACGGCTGCGGCTTCAGAATTTGCCAGTCGTTCTGATTGTTCTTGCCGAACTCAATGTCGGATTTCGAAGAGACCAACTCGATGCGCGTGAGTTGATTGCTATTGAAGGTGAGCAGGCGCTTATCGCGCAGGTCGTTCGCGGTTTTGTCGAGCGAGGTTTTGGTCGAAGACGATACCGCGTAGACCTTCGGATCGGTTCCTACACGCGCGTAAACGAGGGAACCTGCCGGCACATCGTCGCCGAAATAGATCTCGCTTGACTTGCCATTGGTCTGGTGAACGGCGACGGTGAAGCTGGGATTGTTCAGCCCGTATTTACTTAGATCCGACGGCTTGTTGTCCACTACGGTGTCAGCCGTCACCGGGTTAAGCGATCCTGCCAGCGTGGTGACTGCGTCCTGATCGGCGGGCAAAGTTTCGGGGCTGGTGATCTGCCATTTCCCGTTCTGATGCTGCAGCGTGAGCGTCGCCGCGCCTTTCCTGGTCAGATCGATCTGTTTGATCTGGCCGGTCGCGATGTCGGCGAGCTTTGGAGCAGCGGGCGTGGTGGCGGTTGTCGCCGCTTCGGGATGACGCTTTGACCACCACACAAGCCCGCTGAGAGCAGCAAGAAGAACGGCTGCTATCAGTAGATTTCGCGGTTTCATGCTATCTCCGCTTCAAGAAGATCAAGACGCCGCCAATGATGATGAGGAGCGGAAGCGCGAAGATGTCGAAATTGAGAAGCAAGCTCATTTGGCGCTGATTGACGTTTAACCGGCGGTCTTCCGGCTCTTTGGGGCGGATGGAGATGAGGTCTTCGTCGGAAGAAAGCCAGTTGATAATGTTCAGCGCGAGGTCGCGATTCCCCTGGAAGCCGATGGTCCCGTTGTCGAGGAAGCCGGACGTGCCGATCACGACGGCGCGGCCGGAGCTGTTTGGCTTCCCCGTGTTGTACGTAACCGCCGCGCCGAGAACAAAGGGTCCCTTCTTGTCCTGGTACTTCTCAAAATCGGGCGTATCCAAATGCGTTGTCGCGGTGGCCTGATTGGTGGTCGAAAACAGCTTGGCAACCGTTGTCTTGTCGCCATTTTTCACATCGAGCGAGCGCGTGATGGGAAGGCCGGTGGCCTCTTTGAGGTCGTTGACGATGGGCTGCGATTCGTAGTTGGTAATCAGCGGAATTTCCGGTCCGATGTTGAACAGTTGCCCGATTGGATTCTGTTCGAGCACAAGATCGTTGTCTTCCGTAACGCCCCAGCTTTGCAGAAGACTGACAAGCGCGGTGTTCGGGGCAATGTGCTCGCGGCCGAAATCGAGCGGCGGATCGAGCAGGATCAGCGCCCGGCCGCCGCCCTCGACGTAATCCTTAATGGCGGTCACCTCGTTCGGCGTGTAATTCGCCTGCGGGCCTGCAACCACCAGAACATTGCAATCGGAAGGCACCGCCGTCTTGTCGAGCAAAGTGATGGCGTCCGCCTCGTAGTTGTCGCGCTGCAGCAGCGTTTTAAATGCGGAGACACCGGTTTCTTGCGTGTCGTCCAGCCGGCGCTCTCCGCTGCCATTGACAAAGCAGACCTTTCGAACGCCCTTTAAATCCTTTACGAACGCGCCGGTGATGCCTTCTTCGTTGAGCGACTTGGCCTCTTCGCGCCGCGGGCCCACTTCGACGTAAGCGGTTCCCGGGAAGCGCAATCCATACGCACGAGCGACGGTGGGCTGCTTCTCGTAATCGATGTACTGGATGTGCACCTTGGGCGAGAGATTCTTGTAGCGATCCAAAATGCCCCGGGCTGTCTCAAAGTTGCTGCTCTTATCGATGTAAGTGATGGTCGCGTCGGTCTTCAGGCCTTTGACAAGCTTTTGAGTCTCCTGAGACAGGGTGAACCGCTTGTTACTGGTAGTGTCGATGGTCTTGTTGAAACGCGGCATCTGCGCCAGCCAGTTGATGACAATCAACACGGCGATTACGACGATGGTGTACAGCGCGGCGGTGGCGCCGTATCGCGCCTGGCGGGCGGCAACGGTGTCCTTCCGCTTCACGGGGGGCGGTGCTTTCTCGTTGACGGGCGCCGGTGTTTGCTCGGATGTGACTTCTGCCATTAGGACCTCCACCGCAGCGATTCAAGCGCGCGAGAAGTTAGAAACAAGCCGAAGAAAATCATAGAAAAGTAATAGATGACGTCTTTGCTGTCGATGACACCGCGCGAGAAGCTATCGAGGTGACTGACGACGGAGAGCTGAGAAAAGAACTGCGCGGTGGGAGAACTGCTGAAAGAGGACCAGCTCGCGATCCACAATAACAGCGAGGCGGCAAAGCAGATTGCACCGGCGACAATCTGGTTCTTAGTCAGCGTCGAAATGAAAGTGCCGAGCGCCAGCAGACAAGCTCCCAGCAGGAAAAGTCCAAGAAAGCCCGTCGCTACCGGCTTCCAATCCGGATTGCCGTACGCAAACAGAAACCACAAATCGAGCAATAAGACGACGAGCAAAGCACCATACATAAGTACGGCGGAAAGCCACTTGCCTATGACAATTTCGAGATCGTGAACAGGAGAAGTAATCAGCAGCTCGATGGTCCCCTGACGCTTTTCCTCGGCGAACAGCCGCATCGAAATCAGCGGGATGAGGAACAGACCGACTACCGCGATGTTTGAAAACAGCGGTGAAACGATCTGCTCATTGATGTTCATGGGAAACGATTGGCCGCTCATCTGGCTCTCGAGCGAGGAGCGTACAAACAGCGCGCTGAGATCGTAGGCAAATACCCCGCTCAGAAAAGCGAAAATCGTGAGCAACACCCAAGCGATGGGAGAGACGAAATAGGCGTACAGCTCGCGGCGGCAAACGGTCCAGATATTCCTCACGCGACACCTCCATCCACAATGGCGCTGGCCGGGTGCGTAGCGCCGGTGAGTTGCAGGTAGACTTCTTCGAGCGATAAAGTTGTCGATTTCAGCTCCAGAAGATTCCAACCCGCCTGAACCACGGCGCGGGCCACGTCCGCGCGGGGATTCCGATCGGGCAAGCCATCGACTTCGAAAACGAGCTTGCCGTCGAGCTCGGATTTCTCGACAACTTTACTGACGCCGGCGACCTGCTCGAGTCTGAGCCGGACGCCGGAGGCATCGGAGGACGCCGACGCGTCTACCTGCACTTGAAACGTGTTTCCGAGACCCGAAGATTTCAAGTGCTCGACAGAATCCGTTGCCACCAGGCGGCCGCGATTGATGATAATCACTTTCCGGCAGACTGCTTCCACTTCAGGAAGAATGTGCGTGCTGAGAATGATGGTGTGTTCGCCGGAAAGGCTCTTGATCAGCTCGCGGGTCTCGGTGATTTGCTTGGGGTCGAGACCGGAGGTCGGCTCGTCGAGTATGAGAACGTCCGGGTTGTGAATGATAGCCTGCGCTAAGCCCACGCGCTGCCGGTAACCTTTCGATAATTTCGAAATGAGCTTCGATTTGACATCGGCGACCGAGCAGCGCTCCATCACCTGTCC
>JAVKSW010000302.1:0-4192 GCA_039583505.1 Bryobacteraceae bacterium
CGGCGCATTCAAGAAGAAGCGCAAGCGCTCATCTCAAAGACCTTTCAGAGCGCGGCGGCAACGAGCGACCGGTGAGCGAGATGCTGCGCAGCGGGCCAATATTCTGCAACGCAACCGGGGCTCGTGCACGTAGAAAGCATATGGCCCTGCTCACCGCAGTATGGGTTGGACTGGGTGCGGCTGTCTGTCTTACCGCGCAGGATGGTCCTGTCGACTGGTCGGCGATGCAGCCCTACGAGGCTCACGCAACCGCCGTCACCGGCCAGGTTTCCCGCATCCGGGACGACCAGCCTTGGGCGGGGAGCGCGGGGGAGCGCATTGCCACGCGACAGGTGATTACTACGGGCGCCGACGGCTATGCACATTTTGAACTCGGCGGAGGAAGCAGCTTCGATGTTTTCGGAAACACACGCGTGGTGTTCCGCCAAAACACGGCCAGAGCGGGAGACCTGCTGGATATAGTGTCCGGCCGGGTCCGCATCCACCTGCAGCCGACGATTGGTCAAATGCAGCAACGTGTGTTTTGCCCCGTGGCGATCATCAGCACGCACCAGCCCGCCACCATCGCCGTGGCGGTGGATGAAGATGACACAACCCGAATCGATGTAATTGAAGGTGAAGTTCGCGTCCAGCACACGCTACTCCCCCGAAACGAGCCCGTACTCGTCAAGGCGGTGGACGCTATTCTCGTGCAAAAGGATCAGCCCATCTCCCATAGAGTCGAGCGAGGCTCGCTGTACCGGTATACGGTGAAGATTCTGTCGGTCATTACTCTTGGGCACCCGGGCGCTCACAATGCTGAGCCTATCGAAGGGAGTAAGTATCTAGCAGAAGCTCAACCGTGGCGGCAAGAACGGTTCGGACGCTAGACTTGCTTGATCCGCCGCTACAATGAAGGCGAATGGATTTCGATCGCACGCGATTGTGCGTTGCTTTCCTGCTCGCACTGGTTTGTGGGCCGGCCTCCGTTACATATGCTCAGAGCCCCTCTTCTGCTCAGAACCCCTCCTCGCTGAGCCGGCAACAGACACAAGCTGAAGCGGGATTGGAAACGCCCTGGGATGTTCGCAAAATTGTGAATGCGGTGGTGAACGACGACCAGCAGCTAGACCAATTGTTGGCGCAGATGAATCCCCAGCAGTGGTACGACCAGAAAGGCGCGCCCACCACCTACATTGTTCAACGGCAAACTGCGCAAAGGCAATTGAAAGACGTGCTCTATGCGGCGGGACAGTTGTCGCAGAAGACCGAAAGCTTATCTCTTGCCCTGGATACGTATTTCCGACTGGAGGCGCTGGAAGTCACGGCGCGCTCCTTGGAGGAAGGCGCCCAGAAATACGCGGACCGGGCAACGTCGGACAAGCTGAGCGCGGTCATCGCTCACAGTTTCAATAACCGGGAGCGATTTCGCGATTACATTCGCGATCTGGCCGCGAGCACCGAGCAGAACTTCAAAATCGCCGATGAGGAAGCACAGCGTTGCCGCGGTATCATCAGCAAAGAACCGCCCGCGTCAAAGAGATCAAGAAAGTATTGATGGAAGCACTCACCTTCACGTGTTCAATCTGCGGTGATGCCTCGCGCGATATTTGCATTTTCTGCACCAAAGACGCCTGCGGAAACCACCTGTGCGAGCGATGTCATCATTGCAGCGATTGCTGCCAATGCGATATGCCCCGTAACAGGCATGAGGAGACCAGCGGGTTGGAGCCAGTGGTTGCCGCTCCTGCCGAAGCTGCGGTCGTGTCCAATGGCTCGGGGAACCTAGGATCCGGCTGAGACGCCGGCTTTAGTTGTCCTGCGCCTCTTCTTGGGATTAGCCAACTGCTCCAGAACGGGTTCGCGATTGCCGCTGATCCAGGCTTCTCGAATTTCCTTCTCTTGCAAGCCCGCGAGCCTTCCTGCCAGGACGAACGCAGGGAGGGCATCCGTCAGGTTGTGCCAGCGCGCCATTTCAATAACGGAGGGGAGAGCGCGCTGCCGAAGTAACTCGAGCGTTTCGGGATCGCCCTTGTCGGTCAGATCGACGAGCGCCAAAGACGCGCCGTGACGGTCAGACCAAACCACGGAATTCATCAACTCCACGAACCAGGTGGGCTCGATATGGATATGTTGCTCGGGATGAAGGCGCGCTCCTACGGCCACGGCCTGAAGAGACCTCATCGCGTTTTCTCTTACCGCATCTTCCCGGTCTTGAAGAGCATATTGAAGTCCATCCAGCATTACCTTCGCCGGCCGGGGTGCACGTGGCGCATACTGCAACAGATAAGCGGCAATCGTCCGCTGCTCAGTGTCGGCCGATTCCCGCACGACTCGATCGATAAGGGCAAGGTCCCGATCTACGAGCGGGATGAACGCTTCCTGCAGTTCGCGGCACTCGGGATCGGCCATGAGCGAATAGCCGTTGGTCAGATCTTGATCTGCATTCTGACCCCGAATGCTGTCGGCCACTGTATCCAGGAAGGTGTGATACTTGGCGACCAGCTCACTTGGCAGCGTGACATCGCCCGTTGGAGCGGGATGGAATTCGAAATGAGGCGAGTCCCGCTCCTCTACGCCCACATACAAAATCATCTTGCCTTGGCTGCAGCAGGCAGCCTCCACGCGCGAGGCGAGGACGCCGGAGATTTTGTCAATCCGGTCTTCCATGTCTTCTCGCGAAGATAAAGGCTCGCCTTCTTTGATGCCTACGGCGGACTTGATCTTTTGGACCGGCACTTTGTGCGCACCATACACCTCGATGGATCCAACACGTGGACTGATATCCTCGGCACTCGCCGTCAGGGATAGTGCGAGCGCGAAGGCACAACAATATTTCACAACTTCAGTATCGGACGGACGAACGAGAGGTTGCGTTTACGCTTGTTTTTGCGCCAAGTCGCCAATAACCGGCAATTTGACGGTTTTATTCATGTAGGCGGTGTACATCATGTATAGCCAGCCGACCAGAACTAAAAGGTCAAACAGGCGGCGAAGCATAAACCCGGTCCACCACGCGCCGCCAGCGAACAGCATGCCGAAGATAATGTCGAGGACGATCCGGCAAATGATGATCGCGACGCTGGCGAAAATCGCCTGGTAGGCGTGAAAGCGGATGGTCTTGTTTTGGTTGTATGGAGCAACGACCAGAAAGATGATTCCGGTGATCAGCCAACCGAAGTAGCAAAGCGCGGCCGCAACGTTTTCGGTCAACCCCGGTGCATGCGCGATGGGTGGTGGAGGCGCGCTATATCCCCCGCCCGCCGGGCCGCCCAGCCCCGAACCCGCGGCGGGACCCGTTCCCGCGCCTGCGACCGCCGTCCCGCAATTCGGACAGAACGTACCGGTGACCTGGGCGCCGCAATTTGGACAAAATGCCATGCATCCTCCTCCCGGCCCAATGGCCGCAATTTGTAAGAGTCTATCCCAAGTAGCGGCAAAATGCTAGAGCACGGCGGCCTTCACTGGCACCTTCAGTACTGCTGCGTTCGCGCAGGATTGTGACTGAGGATTGCGCGGCATGGCCGGAGTCGTAAGGATTTGCACGTCTCAGGCAGCTTGCCCGGCTTGCAGTTGGCGATTTACCTCGTATGCGGCGTGGCGGAAGACCTCTTTCAGGGTGTCGAAAGGCAGCCGGACGTTCCCAGGAAGCGGGGCTTCAACGGTCTGGCGGATGTCGTTGTCGATTTCGCGTTCATCGGTGCGGGCGTGGATGGCGCGAAGGCGCGCCTGGTGCATCTCCTGCCGGCGAATTTCCTCGGCGGCTTTGCTCTTCTGCGATTCGAACCCAATTTCCTGTTTACGCTTTTCGGCTCTGAGTCTTAGCAGATCGTTCAGGCACTTGTGGAAGGCGCGTTGGTGAGTGCTCTGGTAGCGGATGTATAAGGCTAGTTTCTTGTCATCATCCGAGAGCGGAATTTCTGAGTTAAAACACATTTCCTGCAGGGTGAGGGCGCGTTGGGCGAGCCAGTGGTGCTGGGTCATAGCGTTGATCAGCAGAGCTTCGGTGGGGGTGGCGGGCTGATGTTCGGTTTTCAAGCCGAGCAGGAGAGCTTCGTAGGCGTCCTGGTCTTCCCAGGGGAGGACGGTGAAGGCGCCGGCGAGTCCGTGGCGAAAGTTGTTGAGGCAGGATGCCGCTTTGCCCTGTTCGGTTTTCGCACCGGTGGAGTGTTGAGAATTGGCTTGGTTGGCGGCAATCTGAGCGGTTGTAGAC
>JAVKSW010000303.1:0-4191 GCA_039583505.1 Bryobacteraceae bacterium
AGAAGAACCGCGTTCACGACCGTGAAGATCGTCGTATTGGCGCCGATTCCCAGCGCCAACGAGAGCACTGCTATGGCGCTGAATGCGCGATTCTTGAGCAGCATCCTTAGCGCGTACCGGACGTCTTGCCACAGGCTTTCCATTACCACACGCCTCCTAGCTGAATAGTCTCACTCTGTTCGCAGTGCTTTCATCGGGTCGATAGAGGCGGCCCGGGCGGCCGGAATGATCGCGGCGAGAAAAGCACACGCCGTGAGCGAACCTATCGCGACCAAGAGAGCGAAAGCATCCCAAGTGGCAACGCCGTAGAGCTGTGACGATATGAGCCGGCCGGCGCCAATCGCGAGAGGAACGCCGAGCAGCAATCCGATAGCGACCTTGCTGAACGCGCTGGTAAGAATGAGCCGCAGCACTCTCGGGCGGCCAGCGCCGAGAACCATCCGAACACCGATCTCACTCGTGCGCTGGGCGACTGCATAAGCCGTCACACCGTAGAGTCCGACAGCCGCCAGGATCAACGCCACAATCCCGAACAGACCCGCTAGATCCGCAACCGCACGCTGCTGGTCGAAGTTCAGGTCCACCTGTTCCTGCATGTTGCGAACGCTGACGACGGTGAGATTCGGATCTGCTTCCGCGAATGTCTTTCTCAGCAGCGGCTCCAGAGTGCCCGGGTCAATCCGGCTCACCAGCAGAGCGCTTTCGATGAAGTGTGAGCGTAACTCGAGCTTCTGCATGGATGCGTCCGTATACGGTACGAATTGCCCCAACGGCACGAAAAACATCGGACGAACAGGTTTATCGGGCTGCGTATATTTGGCGTCCCGGATTACGCCGACGATGCGAAACGTACCTGCGTTGACCGGCAAATCGATGCCGAAACGCTTGTCCAGTGGATCTTCCTTCGGAAAGAATCTTCGGACAAACGCCTGGTTCACGACAGCGATGGGGGCAGTCTTTCCGGCGTCGCGCTCGGTGAACACTCTTCCGCGGATAAGGGGTTGACCGACCGCTTCGAAGTAACCCGGGCTCACGCGGTCCCACGAAGAATTTGAGTTCTCGTTAAAGCCTGCCGCTGGACGGCCTGCCACACAAATAAGCTCACCCCAATTGTCCGAGAAAGGGTTGTACAACGCGAGGCTTGCCTGTTCCACACCCGGCAGGCGATTGAGACGATCCTGCAGCGTGCGATAGAGAGCGCCCAGTCGTTCTGCGTTGTATGTAGCGGGCGGCGGATTCAACGATACGGTGATCCGGTGGGCCGTCTGGAATCCAAAGTCCTGATGCTCCAGGTTATTCAGGCTGCGGGTGAGCATGGTGGCGCCCGCGACGAGGACCACCGACAGAGTCGCCTGGGCCACCAGCAAGGCTTTGCGCGATAGAGAAGAGCTGTCACGAGTGCTTCGGTTCGCGCCACGAAGAGCCTCCACCGGATCGGTCCTGGTCGCAAACCAAGCCGGAGCAGTGCCGAAAAGTACGCCGGTCACCACCGATAATCCGAATGCAAAGGCCAATACCGGAAGGGAGGGGCTTGTGCCGATAGGAAGAAAATGGGCGCTGTGAAACGCCAGGGCGAGAATCAGACGTCCGGCGCCCGTTGCCACTGCAAGACCCGCTATTCCACCTCCTACCGAGAGGAGAACGCTCTCGATCAACGATTGGGAAACGATGCGTGCACGTGAGGCTCCCATCGCCAGGCGAAGAGAAGTCTGGCTGCGCCGTGCCATGCCGCGGGCGAGCAAAAGATTGGCCACGTTCGCGCACGCAATCAGCAGCACCAGGCTACAGACGCAAAGTAGAATGTTGAGACTCCGCCCGTAATCCTCTTTCATCTCCGCTACGCCGCCACCCGCGGGAACAACGTTGATGTTCTGCTTAGGAAGCAAACGAATGACCTCCGGCATCCAAACCGCGGGATAGCCGCTCTCAGTTTTCATCCATTGGCGCAGAACACCTGTGAGCCGCGGAGACATTCCGGCGACCGTGGCGCCCGGGCGCAGTTTGCCGATCACGCGCAGCCACGCTGCCGTCCGTTCCCGCAACAGCGATTCTTCACCTTTCATGAACGGCTCCTGTTGCAGCGGCAACCAGATATCGGGTGGATCGCTGCGCAGCGTTTCGCCGAAAAATCCAGGCGGAGCGATGCCGATGACGGTGAACGGGCGTCCGTTGACGACGTAGCTGGAGCCCAGAACCGACGCTTCACCTCCGTAAGTGCCCCGCCAGGCGCGGTAGCTGAGCACCGCTACGGGAACGGCGGATGCCTGATCGTCCGAAGAGCTAAAGAGCCGGCCGGCGAACGAGCGAATTCCCAAAGTGGAGAAGTAGTTTCCGGTGACGAACTCGCCGCGTATAGACCTGCCAACCCGGTCAACCCCGGATCTCCGCACGCTGTATTGCCAGTCGCCGGCTTGAAACGCCGCCACTTGTTCGAACTCGGGCGCGGCTGCCTTCAGGCGTTCGTACAAGGCGAATGAATACATGCCCCATCGGTCCTGCGGGCCGCCTTCGACGCAACAGTCGTTGCCATCGCCGATGCGGTAAAGCGTGGACGGATCGGCCACCGGCAACGAGCGCAGCATCACGGCATCGATAAGAGAGAAAATTGCGGTGGTGCCACCGATACCAAGCGCCAGGGTCAACATAGCGGTCAGTGTGAAAACCGGCGAGAGGCGAAATTGCCGGAGGGCATAGCGCAGGTCGGCGAATACGTTCTGCATAAGGACTCCTTGTAATACGAGCACGCCTCGGTCCGAGTTTCGCGCCCAGTAATTAGCTGATAAAGCGTCTTTTAAGCCGGCGTCCACCGTCCGATTTCGAGGGAGCGGTGTTCGCCAGCGGGCGGCCTTGCGATCTTACGCGCGAGACATAATAGCCGGTAGCCCCTATGGCAAATACAACGGTTGACACAGCCTGCTGCATTGTGGGCGGCGGCCCAGCCGGCATTATGCTGGGTTACCTGCTCGCTCGCGCGGGCGTAGCGGTTACGGTACTTGAGAAGCATGCGGATTTCTTCCGCGATTTCCGCGGAGATACCGTACATCCTTCGACTCTCGAGCTGATGTATGAGCTCGGGATTTTGGAAGACTTCCTGAAGGTGCCGCATCAGCAGTTGACCTCTACAGGCGGCGTATACGGCGACTTTTCGTTTCAGGCCGCAAACTTCCGGCACGTGCCCACGCATTGCAAGTTCGTCGCGCTCATGCCGCAATGGGACTTCCTGAATTTCCTTTCCTCGCGCGCGAAACAATTCCCTGGCTTTCAGCTCAAAATGCAGCATCAGGCGGTGGACGTTACGCGCGATGCTGAACGCGTAACAGGAGTCGAGATCAAAACTCCGGAGGGAACCGTACAGATCCGAGCGGATCTGGTAGTCGGCTGCGACGGCCGACACTCGACGACGCGCCAGGCTGCGCAATTCGAGGTGCAGGAGTTTGGCGTTCCCATCGACGTGCTTTGGTTCCGCATCAGCCGGAACACAAATGATCCAGAGCAACTATTTGGAAACTTCAATTACGGCAAGGCGCTAATCCTCATCAATCGCGGCGACTATTTCCAGGCCGGGTTCATCATCCGGAAGGGTTCGTTCGACGACATGCGGCGTCAAGGGCTGAACGCCTTCCGGGAAAGCCTCGTGCAAATTGCTCCCTACCTGGGTGATCGCGTGAGCGAGCTGCAGGATTGGAAACAGATCCAGCTCTTATCGGTACAGATCAACCGGCTGAAGCGCTGGCATCGGCCCGGGCTGCTGTGCATCGGCGATGCCGCTCATGCGATGTCACCGGTGGGAGGAATCGGCATCAACCTCGCGATTCAGGACGCCGTGGCCGCGGCGAATCTGCTCGCCCGTCCGCTTCGGGAGAGACGCGTCACCGAAGCGCTGCTGGCACAAGTACAAAAGCGGCGGATGTTCCCCACGCGCGCGACCCAGCGATTGCAGGTGGCTGCCCACGGAAGATTGCAAAGTGTCTTTAAGCAAACCGGCCCGTTAAAAGCGCCATGGCAGCTACAACTGGCTCCCCGCATTCCGGGTCTTCAGCGGCTACTCGGCTATGTGGTCGGAATCGGTGTTCGCCCCGAGCACATTAAGACGCCGTGACCGCCGCCGACTGTGTGTTGTAGCACTTCGCGAAGGCATCCCGGAACTTTGCCATTTCCTCCGGCGCGCCCACGGAAACGCGTACCCAGTTC
>JAVKSW010000304.1:0-4190 GCA_039583505.1 Bryobacteraceae bacterium
GCCAGCAAGATGCCGCCATCGAGATCGGTTATATACGCGTCGGGTTCAATGCACCTGCTCCAAGTGGGCGCAACACGGGGCTTCAGTTCCAGGTATACGGTTGCGGGTTCGATTTCTTCGGCTCGACCCGCTGACTTCGCGAGCCGGCGCCGGTGAGTGATCTTGCGCTTTGTAGAAGGCATTCTAGTCTCGTCTTAAGTTGGTCCTTGTAAGCGCTTCTCCAAGCGCGTCCACACTCGTTCGGCAATCAGATCGGCAAGTTGCTCCAGGCGAGTTCCCGAGTAGCTCGCTCGAACGGCTATAGCGAGTGGGTTGAATCCGTCTTCGAACCGTTCGGCAGCGATCTTCTGATCCTTGATCGCATCCGAATCGAGCCTGAGCACCGTGGGCATGGGTAGGGGTTGTACTCGGCACAACTGATGATCACAGGCTTCGCGTCGAGCGGCATTGTCGCGTGCCTTCCGGCACCCTATGAGCTGCTGAACGATGCTCCGCCGCTTCGACTCGGCGAGGAGGATACTCCGAGCAGGCGTGAACAAAGCATCCCGGGATGGACGGCTGCCCAAGCCAAGTTGCGGACGTACTGGTCACTACTTGGCTTTGAGCAAATCCCTGAGTCAGAGGTCTTCGCATTATCGTTGGCACGCCGCCGTCCTTCGATGGAAGTGATGGTCCAGAACTATTTCGCAACTGAGCGGCCAAGCGTATCGAAGCTCCGGGTTCACCATACTTGATGCTGGTGCAGATTACGGTATCATGAGGTCGTGACGGAGCGCGCGCGTAAGATCACCGTTGAAATTCCACCTGAGCTGCTCGACAGGGCTCAACGAGCAAGCGGAGCTGGCATCACTCAAACCGTTCGGACGGGTTTGCAACTAGTCGCCGCGTCACAGACGTATGCGAAGTTACGAGGACTTCGCGGTAAGGTTCGGTTTGATCGTACTGCAGCCGACCTCAAAGTGGACCGATGATCGCAGCCGACACGAGTACCTGGATTGCGTTCTTCCAAGGTGAAGCCGGCGAAGACGTCGAACTGCTCGACCAAGCTCTTAAGGACCGGCAAGTTCTCATGGCTCCTCCCGTTCTGACGGAGTTGCTGAGCGATCCAGGAATCCCTTCTCAGATATCTAAGACTCTCTCCGAAATACCACTCATAGAGGTCCAGCCTGGATTTTGGCAGCGGGCAGGTGCACTTCGGGCGAAAGTGCTTGCGAAACGCCGCAAAGCCCGACTGGGCGACGCCCTAATTGCCCAAAGTTGCCTGGATGCGGCGATTCCGCTTCTAACGCGAGACCGCGACTTCGGCGCATTCGCAGGAACGGCGGCGCTCACGCTGTTGGTCGATTACGGAGAATGAACAACCCACAATGTGTTCCGCGTATCCGACATGCTTATTTCCCCTAGGTTCCACCGAAATCGGTCAAATCCTGCGTATTCCGACGATGTGAATGGAACATTCCGACGATGTGAATAAAGTCGGAGCGAAGCGACGCTGGTATTAAAGATGATGGCTGAAATTATTCACATGAGTCAAGATTTTTTGTGTTTTTAGCCGGGATGGGGGTGTGGGGCAAGGACGGCATTGAGTGCCTTGCCCCACCTCAGCACCGTAGAAACCATTGTCACGCTTCCTCCTCGGGTTTCCGTCCGCGTTTCTTGCGCATGGATTCGCCATTGAGTTCGACGCGGTAAGCGTTATGAACCAGCCGATCGAGGATGCTGTCGGCGAGCGTCGGATCGCCGATCTGTTCGTGCCAGTGGGCGAGCGGGAGCTGCGAAGTTAAGATCATCGAACGACGCTGATAGCGGTCATCACAAAGCTCCAGGAAGTCGCGCCGTTCGCCGTCCTTTAAGGGAGCCATGGCGAAGTCATCCAGAACTAGGATGTCGATGCGCGCGAGCTTCACCAGTTGGCGGCCGAAGCTTCCGTCGACATGCGCGACGGCGAGATCACGGAATAACTCAGCGGCCCGTTTGTGCAAAATGGTGAACCCATCGCGGCAAGCTTTTTGCGCCAGTGCACAGCCTAACCACGTTTTTCCGATACCGGTGGGGCCAATGAGTAGCAGATTCTGATGTTGCCGTACCCATTCGCTGTTAGCGAGAGTGCGCATCAGCTTGCGATCGAGTCCGCGCGGGTGTTGATAATCGATGTCTTCGACGACGCCTCGTTCTTTGAGCTTGGCGGCGCGTAAGCGCCGGGCCAGGGCACGGTTTTCTTTCCAGAGCCATTGCTGATCGACCAGCATGGCGAAACGTTCTTCGAAACTAAGCTGGCTCGTGTCGGTGGTTTCCAGTTGGGCACGGAAGGCGTCCGCCATGCCATGCAGTTTCATCGTCTGGAGCTTCTCCAGAGTAGGTTGATTCAACATCCAAGTTTCCTTTCGGGGAGTGAGTAGTTATTGCAGAAACGTGTTCGGTGGATCGTAGTAATCGGCGCCACGCACGTTTTTGTGACGGGGACCGGACTTGTTGTTGTCCGGCTCAAGCAAGAGTTGGCGATCGAGTGAGTTCTTTAGGATCGAGCGCAGGCTTTGATACGAGAAGGCCCGTAGCTGCAGGGCGCGCTGACTGGCCGCTTCCAGCCGCTCATTGGAGTAGGTCTTGGCCAGGCGCAGGATGCCGAGACAAGAGCGGTAGCCCATTTCCGGATGTGGCTTCGTTTCGAGAATGCTGTCTACGATCTGTGCGGTCGCCGGGCCCACCGACTCGGCCCAATGAATCAGGCGGGACGGAGTTCATTCCAGATGCGCCTGGTGGCTCTTTGGGCGATGCTCGGGATTGGTGGTGTGGCGGTACGCAGCGCTGCTGCGCGGATGAGAAGCCACACGCACACTGTGATGAAAGATCTCGATGGTCGTGGCGGTGAAGCGTGCTTCCAACGCCCGTCCGACGAGCTGATACGGAACACTGTAATAGTGGCGGTCGATCTCGACGTGGTAATCGATATTGGCTCGCACGCTTTTCCACTCCGCCAGTTGATAGCGTTCCAGCGGTAGCGGCTGCAGCGCCGGCCGATCCAGTTCGGCGAACAGCGACGCGCGCGTGCCTTCCCGTTTGCGGAAGTGGCGGTGATTCAGTCGCTCCAGCAACTCGGCAATGGCCTCATTGATCTCTGTCACGGAGGAAAAGCGACGATGCCGAAGAGCGGCCACAATCCAGCGCTCCACAATCTGCACGCCTACCTCTACCTTGGCTTTGTCCCTTGGCTTATAGGGCCGCGCCGGCATAATCGCCACGCCATAGTGCTGCGCCATCTCGTGATAGGTGCGGTTCAGATCGGGCTCATAGCGGCAAGCACGATCGACGCCGGTGCGCGGATTATCTGGAATGACTAACCTGGGAACACCTTCGAGGAATTCGAAAGAGCGTACGTGGCAGTCAATCCAACTCCGCAGGTCCTGATTCCGCGTGGCATGGACAAACGTGTAGCTCGATGCGCCCAGCACCGCCACGAAGAGCGAGGCGGAATCCATCTCGCCGGCTTCGCGATGATAAATCGGAATCTTTGCTCCGGCCCAATCCACGAACAGCTTTTCGCCGGCTCGATGCTCTTGGCGCAAGACAACATCCTGGGTGTTCTTCCAAGCGCCATATAACTCGCAGAAGCGGCTGTAGCCATAGCCTTCCGGTTCCTGGGTGCGATACTCCTCCCAAAGCAACTGTAAGGTGAGATGTCTGTGTTTTTGAAGCTGGCCATGCAGCGCTACAAAATCGGGAGTGGGACGATTCTCGCGACCCGCCGGACGCCCGCGACGCGTGGCGAACAACAGACTCTCTAGCCGCGTCTCGTCGCAGTCGGTTGGCAGCGGCCAACTGACCTCCGTGGCGGCAAACCGTTCCAGATAACGGTGCACCGTCGACTGACCGATGTTGCAACTCCGAGCGATCTGGTCCTGTCGCAGGCCGAGATCGTATCGGAGGCGAAGTACCTCTTTGATTTTCCGCATGGACACCTGTTCTTGGGCCACCAAATCTCCTCCACGCCCAGTGAAGGAACTTCGTTCCCCAGTTGTCCAGCGTCGCCGCCCAGATGAACTTTTCTTTAGAAAATCATTCCGGCATGTGAATAACGATTCCGATTCGGCTTCCTTTTCTTATTCACTTCCCGCCGGAATCCTTATTCACATCCCCGGAATCTTTATTCAGAATTTATCGGAACGCCCTATTCACATTGCCCGGAATCCGCA
>JAVKSW010000305.1:0-4188 GCA_039583505.1 Bryobacteraceae bacterium
TCGTACCGTCGGCTGTTCGCGGTGAACCGCGGCGCCGAGGCGCGTGGCCGTGTTCCCGACTTCGACCGGTACGCGCGAGGATTTCTTCACGACACGCGTGGACCACAAAATCTCCGATCGCGACAGTTTGTTCGGCACCTATATGTTCGACGATGGCAAGACCACGTCCCCGGATGCATTCGACAACGTGCTGCTGGGCACATTCTCACGGCGGCAGGCCGTCATTCTCCAAGAGACTCACACCTTCGGCGCGTCGTTTATCAACAGCGCTCACGCGGGATTCAGCCGCGTGGCATCGGAGGCGCCCAAGAGCCTCAGCGCGATCAACCCAGCCACGGCCAATACGTCATTGGGCTTTCTGCCCGGCGACCCGGTCGGCCTGATCAACGTTACAGGGCTGACCAACTTTCCTGGAGGCATAGGCGCCGTGGGAGAGTACGACTTCCACTACAACTCGTTCCAACTCTACGACGACGCTTTTCTGACGAAGGGAACGCACGCCCTGAACATGGGCGTGTCTGTCGAGCGCATACAGGATAATCAGTTGGGAAAATCGAATCCTCTCGGGCAATTCATCTTTGGGTCGCTAGCCGATTTCCTGACTGCCGACCCCACTACGTTTAACGCGCCCCTGGGGGGCATCATCTCGCCGCGCGATTTGCGTCAGACCGTGACCGGAATCTATTTTCTGGACGACTGGCGCGCCGCGAAGAACCTCACCTTGAATTTAGGAATCCGATACGAAGCTGCCAGCGTCCCGGCCGAGGCTACGGGAAAGCTCAGCAATCTTCCTTCGCTGACCGCTACCACGCCGCACCTGGGCTCACCGTATTTCGCGAATCCAACCAAGCTCGATTTCGAACCGCGAGTCGGCTTCGCGTGGGATCCGTTCCGAAGTGGCAAGACATCTGTGCGCGGCGCGTTCGGTATGTACGACACCCTGCCGCTACCGTACCTTTTTGAACTGTCATCCATTCTTTCCGCTCCCTACTTTGAAAACGGAACCATTGCCAATCCAGGCGCCGCTTCCTTTCCTTCAGGAGCATTTGGTCTGCTCACGCCCGCGACTTTCCGCTACGCCTACATCCAGCCAAATCCTCCGCGCAGCTACGTGATGCAGTGGAACTTCAACGTGCAGCGCGAGGTATCGGCCGACACGACTGTCATGGTGGACTACAGCGGCTCGCGCGGGGTCCACCAGCCGTATTTCATCAACGACTTCAATGGTGTGCTGCCGGCGGCGACGCCTCAGGGCTGGACGTGGCCAGCGAAGCGCGGCACAGTGCTGAACCCCGGCGTAGGACAAATTTCGGGCACCCTTTGGGACTCGGATTCCGAATACGAAGCCTTCCAGGCGCAACTGACACGCCACCTGCTACGCGGCCTGCAAGGCACCGTTTCCTACACCTACGGAAAGAGCATCGACTCCGGATCGAGTTCTCTGGCGATCGATACCTTCACGAATAGCGCACCAAGGCTGTGGTTCGACCCGCGCGAGGGACGCGGGCCATCGGATTTTGATGTCCGCCAGATTCTGGCGGTTAACTACATCTGGGAATTACCGGGCTTTACCTCTGGACCGGCCGCTCTGCGTTGGCTGGCCAATGGTTGGCAATGGGGTGGATTGCTTCGCGCCAGCACCGGAACGCCATTTACGCCTCAAATTGGCGGCGATCCGCTTGGCATGACCAACTCATCTCCGTTCGACCGGCCCGATGTCGTGACCGGGTCCGGTTGTTCGGATTCACTGGTGAATCTCGGCAATCCGTCGCATTACATCAAAAACCAGTGCTTCGCTTTCCCGGGGCCATCTACCCGGCTCGGCGACGCTGGACGCAACATTCTCACCGGACCGGGACTGCTCGACCTGGACACCTCGCTGTTCAAGAATATGCAAATCCGCGAAGCCTTGCGCCTGCAGTTCCGCGCCGAGTTTTTCAACGTGCTGAATCACCCCAATTTCGCGCCGCCAGTTCAAAATCTGAACCTTTTCGGCGCAAACGGCAGTCCCGTTGCAACGGCCGGACTGATTACCTCGACTTTGACAACCTCGCGGCAGATACAGTTCGGGTTGAAGCTGATCTGGTGACCGATCAGCTTCAATTTTCTTCGAGAAGCAGAACCGGCGCGATACCGAGTTGAGCGACGGCCTGGGCGGAGACGGTTTTGAGGCTGGCCACTGCGCCGTGAACTTCACCGTTGAATACGTGGGGATGCACAGCGACCTCGACGGGCTTCATAGATAGATCGCCGTAAGTGAAGACCGGGAAAAGCTCGCGCGCGGCGGGAGAGCGCTCCTGCACAACATAGGGGTTCTTCAAAGCCTGGCGCAGCGCGACCTCCCAAGCGTGCTCACTCATTTCCGAACCGGCGAAGGCGCGGAGATCGGAGGATTCGTCATTGGGCAGGAGCATCAGACGCTGACGGCAGCGCAGAATGAACTCGGGGAGATCGACCTGCTCGTCCCCATACTTGGTTTTTCGCAAAGAGACAACGCGAGTCCACGGAACGAAGGAACGAATCAGTTTGCGCTCGGCGGCAGGAAGCTGCGCGGTGACTGTTTCGTCGGTCAGCAGATCGAATAGACCGCGGCGCAACGCGACCTCCGAGCGGAAACTGTTGACGAGGCAAACGGCGTGGTGGCGATAGGCCTCGATCAAAGGATGGGAGAGATCGGAACGGAGCAGAAGATCGCGGGTGAGGATGCGGCGAAAGGCGATGTCAATGCGAAAATCGCCGGCCGATAAGTGGCCGCCGCGGTATTCCAGCTCATCGGGCGAGATCAGGCGCGCGGAGGAACCAAACCTGCCGAACAATTCGGCGAGACTGCCGGCCTCGCCGGAATCGGGATCGGGGTGGCGGACGGCTTCGATGATGGCGATGTTGGGGGCGTGCGCGCCGCCGAACTCTTTCCAGGCATGCAGCAGGGCGGAGTGGAGATGCTTCATGCCGCCGAGTTTCGAAAGCTTGCAATTTCCGCGCTTGAACTCTTTGGTAATGGGAAGGTCCAGGAACAGATCCGCCAAAAGGTCGGCATTGGCAAGCCCGATTGAGCGGCAGCCATCGACGGCTTGCATGGCGAGAGATCCGTTATGAAGGTGAGCCTCAAGCCGTGAAGTGACCGCGAAACGGGAGGAGCCGGACGGCAGGGCGGCGAGCATTTTTTCAGCCGGGAGCATTTGGAGACGCTGGAGCAGCGGCGGGGATTCGAGGGCGAACGCTCCGACGCGGTCGAGGATGGCGGAGAGGCGCTCAGCGACCTGAGTAAGGTTTTCGAGCTGGCGGCGCGTGATGAAGTGGGGGCGGAGGACGGGAGACAGCAGGCGACCGGAATCAGTCAGATTGCGGCGGCGCATCCGCTCCTGCAGAGCTTCGGCCCAGCCCAAATCGCGGTACCCGTTATCGAGGAGCTTGTGATAGCGGGCGATTGCCTCGCTAAGCTGCGCCATGTGGGTGGGCTTTCTGAGTCCCTAGTATGGCATGGCTAGAGGGGGTTTTCAGAAAAATAAAATGCCGCACCGGGGATTAAGCCGCGAACTCCCGATGGCCGGAATCCGTTAGAGTAGACATACACCATGCACTGTCCGAACTGTGGAACGGCGACTCCAGATGAGGCGAAATTTTGCCCGAATTGCGGTACTTCGTTCAGCGGCGGACCCAATCCAGGAGGACCCAACCCGTACCAAAGCCAGCCACAGCACCAAACTCCTCCGCCCTATCAGACGCAGGGACCATACCCGCCACCCATCCCGACGGGGAGTGGCAGCACGGCGAAGAATATCGGGATCGGGTGTTTGATCGCGGTAGTGATTGTGCTGTTTTTCGGGCTTTCGTGCACAAGAGCCTGTTTCCGGTTGGGCCATGGCAGGACGTACCTGCATCGGAGATATTATTGAGCGGCTTCACGGAAGCGGCCGGTGTAAGTTGGGTTTGCATGACCGACAAACTGGAAGTAGAGCCGCGGGAAGCGCAATCGCAGATGGCCAAGGGCGCGGTACTGGTGGACGTGCGCGAACCGGAGGAGTACGCCGCGGCGAAGGTGGAAGGCTCGCGGCTGATCCCGATGCAATCTGTCCCAGCGCAACTGCAGGAGATCGAAGGGCTGGCCGACGAAAGCGAAGTGCTAGTGATGTGTCATCACGGGGTACGCAGCTTGCAAGTGGTGTACTGGCTGCGCGAACACGGGGT
>JAVKSW010000306.1:0-4174 GCA_039583505.1 Bryobacteraceae bacterium
CCGTCATGGGTGTAAAAGGCACAAAGCCGTTTTTTGCGGTTTGGAATTTATCATCAAACAGCGTTGACAAATTGACGGAAGTAACTGCCGACGGCTATGCCTTCACTCAGAGCGACGACGGAAACGTCAATGCTTACCTGGGGCAGCGAGTGGACCAGCCGAACGAGGTGTGGGCTTACGCGCGACGACGTAGCCCCGAATGTCTGACGAATCATAATTCACAAGTTGCCGGTTGGAACGTCGGGAAGGTCCAGGAGATTACCTGGACCAGCTCGAAAGACGGCACAAAGATTTACGGAGTGTTGGTTCTCCCTCCTGATTACCACTCCGGGACACCGCACAAGACTATCGTTCATGCGCACGGTGGCCCTTTCGAAGCGTGGCAGACCGGCTGGCTCGGAACATGGTACGAATGGGCTCAGCTATTGGCCTCGCACGGTTATGTCGTCCTCGCCCCGAATCCTCGTGGTTCGCAAGGACAGGGCGCCGCGTTTCAGGAAGCGAATTACGGAGATTGGGGCGGCGGTGATTTTCAGGACGTCATGGACGGCGTAGATTTGCTCATAAAACAGAAGATCGCCGATCCATCGCGGCTCGGAATCGGGGGATGGAGTTATGGCGGTTTCATGACCTCCTGGACCGTGACTCACACGGATCGCTTCAAGGCAGCGGTCGCCGGAGCTGCAGTGACAGATCTCTATGGCATGAGCACGACCACCGATATCGCGCCTAACTTCCTGAACGAGTTCTTCGGAAATTTCGTCGGAAACCGCAAACTCTACGACGAACACTCACCCATGCGCTGGATTGAACATTGCCACACACCGACGCTGGTCTTGCATGGCGATTCCGACGAGCGTGTACCAACCTTCCAGGGAGAAGAGTTTTACAAGGCTCTTCAACTGTTGGGCGTTGAATCTCAGTTAGTAAGATATCCCCGTGAACCGCACATCTTCAGCGAACGTGAGCACGAGATAGACAGTTTACAGCGAATCGTTGACTGGTTTGACAGCCACATAAAGTAAGTGCCGAGCGTTTAAGAGCGGTCTTATGGGTGATCCGTCTGCCACCACATTACCGGCAAAGCTTTCTTTTCGGGCCATAACTCGTTGAGAGTGTCGGCGTCGAAAAGCTCGCCATTCTTCATCACATAGCGGATCGCGGTGGTGTTCCGCAGGTCGTCGAGCGGGTTCTTATTCAGCACGACAAGATCCGCCAACTTCCCTCGTTCGATACTGCCCAGATCCGCGTCCACTCCTATCGCTTCCGCGCCAGTTAGCGTCGCCGCCCGGAGGACCTCCCACTTCGTCAATCCGCTCCCCAGAGACCAGAGTTCCCAATGATAACTCAGTCCCTGAAACTCGCCATGCCCGCCTACACAGACCTTTCCGCCCGCGCGAATCATCTGCGCCGCGCTCGCAGCGCTTTGCTGATAGACGTACTCATCCGGTCGATACCATGTCATTCGTGTTCCTTTGGTTTCGATGATGCCTTCGGGTACAAAGCGCTTAACCTTAGCGTCGTGAAAAAGATCGGTGTGTTGGAAAAAGTAGTTTTCCGTACCCGGTCCGTCATAGCCGTCAATGATGTAAGTGGGCGTATAGAAAATGCCGGACTTAGCGAAAAAATACGTCACGTCCTTATAAAGAGGAAATACCGGCAGTTGGTGTTCGTTGCCGCTGAATCCGTCGATCGCGTGGGTAAGATCCAGCGCGAAGTCGGCGGCGCCTTCCGTTGTAGGCATGATGTGTAGCCGGTTAGCGGCTTCGACAACGAATTCGCGTTGACTTCGATTGCCGACTAAATAAGACTTCACCAGCGCCGTTCCGTAGTAATTCTTGTATCGTGCCAGCACATCGGCAGCATCGTCTGCGGATTGAAAATCGTTGACGTAGAAGACGCCGGGCCCGGTGGTATATGCGCGAGGCCCGATGATGACGCCGGCGTCTGCTAGGTCGGCATAAGGGAAGATATCATTCGTGCTGGTTTGCGGATCGCGTCCCGTGGTAATTCCGTACGCGACCGTTGCTAGAAAATCCCAATTCTCGAGATCGAGCACGCCCCGACGAATCTGAAGCCAGTGGGCGTGAGTGTCGATGAATCCCGGCACAATCGTGTCGCCTGAAACATCGATCGTAGTGGCGTTCGCGGGAATGTGGACCGTTCCCTGGGCGCCCACGGCGGAGATGCGATTGTCCACAACTACGATGTCGGCAGACGGCAGCACCTCCTCGCCTTTCATAGTAATGACACGGCCGCCGCGCAACACCACGGTCCCCGAAGGCCGGTAACGCGGCAGTTCGATGTCGATTCTGGCTTCCCTGGGATGAAAACTTCTGGCCCAAGTGACGCCATTGGGCTGGTTGGCATCCGGGGCATCGCCCGTTGGCGTTTTCTGCGTCGAAGCCGCACGCGCCTGCGTGACCCGCGTTTCAGCAATCTTGGTCTCTATATCGGCGAGCGGCATCGAAAGAAAGCTAGGGCCGACGGACCAGTCGACCGAAGTACCGTCCGGAGACCAGCGGGCTTCGTCCGCGCCAATAGTAGTGAGGCGTGCCACTCCAGCGCTAGGTTCATCGATATTCAAGACAGGGGGGGCGCCTCCCACGGCAGGAACATCGACAAGATAAAGCTGTCCCCGATACAGCACCAACGCGCGCTCCCCTTTGGGATGCATCCATAACTGCGTAACCGGCGAGAAATCGGCACCCCAGAGTTGCTTGGCTTTCAGCACGAAATGGCGGCGACGGTCGGTTCCATCCCACCGCAACGAGAGCAGTTCGTAATCCGCGGAGAGCATTCCGTGCGGATTCGTTACCGTCACGTAAATACGATCGGGTTCCGAAGCGAAATGGGGGCCCGTCCAACCCTTTCCCGAAGCAATTGTTGAGACCGCGCCCCCGGAGAAAGGAATCCATACCAGATCCTGCACGGTGATGCCTCTTCCCCACTGGTCGGCTTGCGTCATCGCTTGATTTTGAGAAGCGCGCAGCGCCACAATGCGCGTACCATCGGGCGACCAAGTCAGGTCCCTGTAGTAGGCGGAGAGCGGCGTCAGACGCTCGGGTTTTCCGGAGCCATCCGCGCGCACCTTCCAGATCGCCCCCTGTTCGTTGAACCATGTGACATACGCCACCCACGTTACATCCGGCGACCAGGCGGGCTGATATTCGGCTCCTTTTCCCTCCACCACGCGCCGCGGCGAGCTGCCGTCGATATTGCTGATGTAAAGGCGGGTGAGAGCGGAGAATGCGATGCTCTTGCCGTCGGGCGAGACGCGGGCGCCGGCGATCACGTGCGCATGTACCGGTCCCTGATCGACGCGATGCGGAAAGCTGAGCTTCGGTCCCAGTTCGCGATGAATCGCAGCCGTAAACGGAATTACCTCTTCTGCGCCGCTTTGAATATTCAGTCGGCGTATTTTTCCGCCATACGCCAGAAGCAATTCTTTGCTGCCAGGCAAGAACGCGTATCCAGGAATCAAATCGAGGTTGGCGAAATAAACCTCCTGTGCGTCATGCTGCACGGGAGACTTCAGCCACCGATCTTCTCCGGTCCCGAGATCGCGCACACGCAGCGCTGTATCGTGGCCCAAACGAGTCGCATAGACGAGCAGCTTCCCATCTGGCGAGATGCGGGGTCGAAAGGCGCTGCCGGCTTCATCCGTTATGATGTCCTCCTCTCCAGTGCGAAAATCTCGGCGCGCCACCTGCCAAAGCGGAAACTTCACGTTCTCGGCGAAATAGCCGGCTTTCTTCGCATAGTAAAGGTAGTGGCCGTCCGGTGATGCGCTCGCACCCAGCGCATTTTGCCACGCTTCCGGCGGCGTGGTGTCATTGGCGTTGCTCTTAGTGATCTGCACGCCGGAGCCCCCATTCAAGTCGTACTGCCACATTTCGAACGAAGACTTGTAGAGATCCGGCCGCTTCTGCGAGACCAGAACATACGCGCCGTCGCGGCTCCATTCGGGCGTTGTAAATAGTGTGTGCAGGTCTGAAGTAATGGGGCGCGCATCGGAGCCGTCGGGCCGCGCGATCCACAAATTGTTAGCTCCACTACGGTCGCTGACGAACGCGATCCATTTGCCATCGGGCGAATAGCGCGGCTGCGTGTTGAAGCTGAGTCCATGGGTGATCGCGTGCGCAGTTCCGCCCTCGATCGGCATCGTGTACAG
>JAVKSW010000307.1:0-4169 GCA_039583505.1 Bryobacteraceae bacterium
TGATGATGGGCCGTTACAAGCTCCGAACGTCGTTCATGATGTTGGGCAGTCTCATCGGCATTGCCGGATTGACTTTTGTGCTTTCAGTCGGCCAGGTAGCTCAGCAGAAGATTCTCAAGATGGTGAACCGCATGTTCAGCGACTCGACGATTGTCATTCACGCCGGCGGCGGAGCGCTCATGGGTGGTCCGCGCGGCGGGGCTACACGTCTGACTGTCGATGACATCCAAGCGATCGCCAAAGAGGTGCCCAGCGTAGCGGATTGGGATGCACGACAGAGCGTCTCCATGCCGGTGCGCCGTGGCGACTCGACGGATACCGCGGAGATTCTGGGCGAGTCCGAACGATCGCAGCGGGTGTGGAATCGAACCGCCTCGCAAGGCGATTTTTTCGATGAAAGTGCGGTGAGAGGTTCGGCCCGCGTCGCCGTGATCGGTGAGACCGTGGCAGAGGAATTATTCGGCAACGACGATCCGATCGGAGCAGATATTCAGATCGGGTCGGTTCCATTCCGGGTGATTGGCACCCTCGAGCCTTGGGGCAGCGATCCTCATGGAGGGGACGAGGACAACGTGGTGGTGGTTCCCGTTACCACGCTTCTGCGCCGGATCGCCAACGTCGATAAAATCGGGATGGCGAAATTGCTCATTAACGATCCTGGGCAGGCCGAGGAAATGAAAGCCCGAATCCGGGAAGCGCTGCGCGAACGCCACGCGCTTTCGAGCGGCCAACCGGACGATTTTAGTATCCTTACGGCCACGGAAGTTCACCGCGTGATTGGCGAGATTCAACGCGTCCTGTTTCTCTACCTTCCGTTGGTCGCGCTCGTTTCGCTGGTCGTGGGCGGAATCGTTTCAGCGAGTCTGATGCTTGCATCGATCAATGAACGTGTCGGCGAGATCGGCTTACGGCGGGCCGTAGGGGCTGGCGCTGCCGATATCCGCGTTCAATTCTTGCTGGAGACTGCGACCACCATCGTTATTGGCGGCGTTGGGGGAATCGCATTTGGCTATGCGGTGGCCGAGATTGCCGCCAACCAGATGCATTTGGGTTCTGCGAATCCATGGCTTGCGGCCGCGCTCGGGCTGCTTGCGTCGAGTGTGGTTGGATTGTTGGCAGGTGTTCTGCCCGCGCTTCGCGCCGCACGGTTGCAACCCGCAGAAGCTTTGCGATGAAAACGCTTCGCACCTTGCGGATCTCGATTCGAGGGATCTTTGCGCACAAGGTGAAGGCGACGCTCGCGGTTGCCAGCATCGCGGCCGGCGTGGCGGCGGTCATCATCACCGGGGCAATCGGCGCGGGCGTTAAAGAACGGGTCATACGCGAGACCGAGGAGATGGGAACGAACCTTCTGGTGGTGCGGCCGGCCGAGGTTGGAATCTCCGCCGCCCGGAGCGAAATTCGCGGGGTGGTGACGACGTTGACCCTCGACGACAATCGCGCGATTGCGCAGCTTCCGTCAGTGGCGGAAGCTGTGCCTGGCTTCGAGAATTCGGAGAAGGTCAAAGCCGGCGACACGGCCGTTTCCGCGATGATTCTGGGCACGACACCGCCGTACCTGGACGTTTGCCGCTTCAGCCTCCGGTTTGGCCGCTTCGTAACCGGCGACGATAATGCTGCTTCGCTTCGCGTGGCTGTGCTGGGCGCTCGGATCAATGAGCTGCTCTTCGGCGAACCGAGCAGCATTGGGCGACAAATTCTTATTCGCGATATTCCCTTTGAAGTGATTGGCGTGTTGAACGCGAAAGGTGTACTCGCCGACGGTTCCGATGAGGACGATCGCATCCTGATTCCGATCCGCACAGCGTTGCGGCGCGTTTTCAATGCCACTTGGCTGAATCCGATTTTCGTGAGTGTAGGGGACGTAGCCAAAATGGATGAAGTCAGGAGAGAGATTGCGGAACTGCTTCGAGAGCGTCACGGGTTGAACGAACGGAACGAGGCAGACGACTTCTCGATTCAGGACAAGACCAAGGTGCTCGCAACGCAAAGGAACCTGGCCCAGACGCTGACTTTCCTGGCAACTGGTCTCGCGATGGCCTCGCTGATTATCGGAGGGGTCGGTGTTCTGGCACTGATGCTGATGTCGGTGAAAGAACGGACCACCGAGATCGGCCTTCGCCTCGCGGTGGGTGCAAAATCGAAAGACATCCTGGTGCAATTTCTTTTGGAGTCGGTTGGCCTGTCTGCAGGAGGGTGGATTGCCGGAGCCGTTCTGGGAACAGCAGGGGCCTTTCTGATTGCGCGGGTCACTGCGTGGAGCGCTACGATTCCACCTGAGCTGCTACTGATCACATTAGGAGTGATGACCGGGAGCGGTCTCGTCTTCGGCGTATATCCTGCCCGCAAGGCATCCTTAATGACACCGATTACGGCGTTACGCCTGGAGTGAAGCTTGTCCAAGAGCCCCATTATCGGCGAATTGGCCAACACCAGAGCGTTTCTCATCGATGACGACGAGCGGCTGAACGCGCTCGTCGCTTCGTATCTGCACCGGTTTGGAGTCTCGGTACAGTGGTTCGCGCACCCGGAGGTTGGTTTCCAGGCGCTGAAAGACGATTCTCCGGATATCGTGATCCTCGACGTGATGCTCCCGGATATAGACGGTTTCACTCTTTGCCGCAAGATTCGCGAATTCAGCCGCGTCCCGATTGTTATGCTCACTGCCCGTGGCGATGTGACCGACAAAATTGTCGGTCTCGATTTGGGCGCCGACGATTACCTCGCGAAGCCGTTTGAGCCCCGGGAATTGCTTGCCCGGATTCAGGCTGTTTTGCGCCGCGGCGGGCGAAGTGAACGCGACGAACGGCTGCGCATTGGAGCACTGGAGATCAACCGGGCAAAACGATCCGCCGCTATCGATGGACGCGACCTCGCTCTGACCTCGGCTGAGTTCGAGTTACTTTCATTGCTGGTGCGAAACCGTGGCCGCATCCTCAGCCGCGACCGCATCATGGATCAGACGCGCGGTGTTGACTGGGATGCTTTTGATCGTTCCATTGACGTTCACATCAGCCGCTTGCGCCAGAAGCTGGGAGACGATGCGAAGCGCCCGGCATTTATCCGAACGGTGCGCGGATCGGGCTACCTCTTTGTCGGGAACGGCGATGAATAGACCTGGCGGGATGCGTTCGCTCCGACCTGCCTCGATGCCTTCGCTCCGAGCTGCCTTGATGCCTTCGCTTCGCTCATCGATCTTTTCAAAATTGCTGGCGACTATGCTGGGCGTGATCGCCATTCTGGTTTTGATGGTGGCCGGCTTCTTCGCCTTCGTTGTTTTTCCCAGCGCGTCGCTCACTTCAGAAAATGCCGTGAAAGAGTACACCCGTTGGCTCGCAATAAGCTCGCCGACTCTTGAATCGGCGAAGAGCATCAGCAAGCGGGCGCACGTGGAAGTTCGCTACGAAGGACCAGGTGGAGACTGGACAACCTCTGAGGCTTTGCCCTCTATACAGCAGGTACAGGAGGGAAGAGTTCAATCCTCTTTCGGCCGTCACTTCTATCTCGAGAATGCTCCCGATGGAGGGACATATCTCGTTGTCTGGAATCTCGCCGATCAGATGCACGCTACGCACGTAAAGCTGCTCTGGATGCTGCTTGTACTTATCGCTTTTGTAGTATTGGCTGCCTATGGGATACAAAGGCGGCACTTGCGTCCCGTCCGATCCCTCAGCAACGCGATGGCAAGCATCAGCAGGGGCGATCTGGACGTGGATTTGCCTGTCTCCGGACAAGATGAATTCGCCAGGTTGACCGCGGGATTCAACGAAATGGTCGCGAGAGTGAAGCAAATGATCCTCGCCCGCGATCAGCTCCTGCTCGACGTGAGTCATGAGCTTCGCTCGCCGTTGACGCGTATGAAGGTTGCCCTGGCCTTACTGGACGATGCCGATAAAGCGGGCATGGATTGCGACCTCAATGAAATGGAAACGATGATAGCCGAACTGCTGGAACTCGAGCGGCTGCGCAGTCCGAACGGATTGCATCGAAAGAATCAGGATCTGGTGCCGATCCTCGAGGAAGTAGCGCGAACTTTTGAAGGCCGCCCGCCTGGAATCCGGATTGTAACAAGCCCCAGATCAATTCTTGTCAGCATCGATGGAGACAAGATCCGCACAGTTTTGCGCAACCTTCTGGAAAATGCATTCAAGTATTCGCTTCCGGATAGC
>JAVKSW010000308.1:0-4164 GCA_039583505.1 Bryobacteraceae bacterium
GGTACGCACCGGGCAGTGCGAATAACACGATCCATGCAGCCAGAAAGCGCTCGCGTGTGAGCCAATGGGTCTGCAGCACCTGGTCCACGTTCGTCAAGTACTTGAGCATGATGGCGAGCACGATGAAGCCGAGCACGATCTTGACGCGGACCATCCAGCCGCCACTTCGAGGCAGTTTCTTCAGATACTCCGGGAAGAGTGCAAGCAAGAAAAAGGGTGCAGCCAAACCGGTTGCGAAAGCTAACATGCCGAGCACGGGCTCGGCGCCTTTGTCTTGCACGGAGGCGATCAATAGCGGGCCGACGATGGGCCCGATGCAGGCGAAAGAAGTGAGGGAAAACGTGAGACCCATCAGCAGCGTTCCAGCGTAGCCGCCGGCTTGCGAGGCTTGGTCCAGGCGCGTCAGCAGACCGGATGGCAGGCGCAACTCGAAGGCGCCGAGGAGACTCAGCGCAAACACGAAGAACACCAGCGCGATGAAACTATTCACCCATGGGCTGGAGCCGAGCTGGACTACTCCGAACGGACCAGCGATTGCGGTGACCAGGAATCCGAGGCCCGTGAACAGGACGATAATGCCGAAACAGAAGACCAGCGCTTGTGTCCAGGCGCCGGATTTCTTTTCACTGGACGCCGCCGTGCTTTGGTTCAGAAAGAAAGAGACGGTAATGGGAATCATCGGGAACACGCACGGCGTGAAAAGTGCAGCGAGGCCGAATCCGAAAGCGGTGACAAGAAATGGCAGTAGCGGCCCGTTGCTGCCGGGTTCCGAGGTACGAACTGGAACTGGTGTTGCCGCCGGTGTTGGTGCCGGAGCGGAAGGCGCTGCCGCCGCGGCTACGATTGAGTACCCGGCAGGGATCGTGAAATTCGCCCCTGGCGCGCCTGGCACGAAGTTGATTTCGGCCGCAACCCTCTTCTTGACGGGCGGCAGGCATTTCACATCGGAGCAGGTCTGGTATCGAACCATCGCTTCCACGCTGGATTTACCGGACGCCGACGCGTTCCCGATCGCCTCAATCAAGAAAGTGGCTTCACCCGTGTAGGTTTCGGTATCGATTTGAAAGTTCGGATCGAGTTTCCGGACGGGCTGCGGCCGGTACAGCTTATAGCTGGCGATGAACGGATTGTCCGCCAGGCTAATGGTCGTGATGATGGGGCCGCCCGGCGGCGTCGTCGGAGAGTAGAGATGCCAGCCCGGCTGAATGGAAGCTTTCAGGTTAAAGTACGCAGAACCACCCGGTGCAACCCGAGATACTCCGTTGGCAGGCGAGAGCGTCCACTGGACGGGGTCTTCTTTGGCAGCGAGAACCGAGCCGAGAACGAGGGCGAGGAGAACTGCGCGCCTGAACATACGATGACCTTGGGCTAGCCTGCTTGTGCAGATGCCCAGCCGTCCAGCTCCGTTGCAATCCGCTCGTTGATTTTTGCTTCGGCGAATTCCTTCGCGACGCGAATAGCGTTCCGAATGGCTTTACCGTTCGAGCGGCCATGACAGATGACACAGACGCCGTGCAGGCCCAGGAGCGGCGCGCCACCGTATTCGGAGTAGTCGAGCCGCTTCTTAAGATCGTTCAACGCGCCCTGCGACAGATAGGCTCCGACTTTGCGGGTGAGGGTGGACTTCAGCGATTGCTTGAGCTGTTGCCGGATGACTTCGACGAGTCCCTCACTTACCTTCAGCGCAACATTGCCGACGAAGCCGTCGCAGACGATGACGTCGACGGTGCCGGTGTAAAGGTCGCGCCCTTCGACGTTGCCGATGAAGTTTACGTGCTGGAGAGCTTTGAGCAGGGTATGCGCCTCATGAGTGAGTGCATTGCCCTTGTGTTCTTCTTCACCAATGGAAAGAAGACCGACGCGTGGGCGCGTTATCCGGAAGATGACGCGAGAGTAGGCATTGCCCATGACCGCAAATTGGGCGAGCATTTTGGGCGTGCAATCGACGTTCGCACCGACATCGAGCATGACCGCCGCACTACCTCGGGCGGTGGGGAAGGCGGAAGCGAGAGCCGGTCGATCCACGCCGGGAAGCATTCCTTGGGTCATCTTGGCGGTGGCCATGACAGCGCCCGTGTTACCGGCAGAGACAACCCCTTGCGCAACGCCTTCGCGCACAAGCCGCGAGGCGACACGGATCGAGCTGTCCTTTTTCGAACGAACCGCCTTGCCCGCGCTATCGTGCATGGTGATCTGCTCGCTTGCGTGGCGGATCTCGATGCCCAGCGACTGCCAGCCGGGATGGCGCTCGAGTTCCTTGCGGAGGATCTCTTCGCGCCCGACCAGGATGACTTTCACTTCGAAAGCTTTCACGGCTTGAAGAGCGCCTTCGATCTCCGGGCGGGGAAAGTGATCGCCTCCCATGGCGTCGAGCGCAACGGTGATCATGTGGGGAAATCTATGCTACGCCTTCTGGATCTGTCAGGCTTCGACGACTTCAATGACTTCCCGGCCCTTGTACTTGCCGCAGTGCGGACAAGCACGATGAGGTAACACTTTCTCGTGACAGTTCGGGCACTCGGCAAGTTGCGGAACGCTAAGGGCGTCATGCGCGCGACGGGTAGAGGTGCGACGCTTCGAGTGGCGGCGTTTGGGATTCGGCATAGTAGTACTTTCTCCAGTGTCTCAATTCTCGTTCTAAGTTGTTAAGGTTTGGGCGGGATCAGCTCAGTTGTTCGAACCGATGCCGGTGCGAAGGTTCATGAGCTGGCGCCAACGGTCATCGACCGCCGGGGCCTGACAGCCGCAATCGCGTTTATTTCGATCTCCCCCGCAAACGGGGCAGATGCCCTTACAAGTCTCGCTGCAAACCAAGCGCATGGGAAGCGCCAAAAGGACGACCTCTCGAAAAACATCGTTGATCTCGAGGCCATTGCCCTCGTAGTAACCGACCTCGGTGGCTGCTTCGTCGATCTCGTCTTCACCCGCAGGCGAGTCGCCCGCAGGCATGTAGACCAGGTCGAAGCGATTTTCGACGGGAAAGGTCATAGCTTCCAGACAGCGGTCACAGGTTGCTTCCACTGTTACTCTCAGCTTGCCTTGCACCCGGATCTCACCCAGGGAATGACTCAGCAGCACGGCGGAGCCTTCGGCGTGAAGCACCGATGACTGAATCATTTTGGTGTCGTAGTCGATCTCGCCCGCCGGAACGTCCAGATCAAATCGAACTGGACGGCGTTCGAGTTGCTGAAGGCTGATAAACACGAAACCCTCTGTCCAGCAAAGGCAAAATCCGAGTATAGCAAGGGGTTGGAAAATGCCGGCATTACGTGCGATCGTCCGGTGGTTGTTTCGACTGCAATGCACTCTCGATCGCATCCTGGAGCTCCGCCGTTTTAAACGGTTTCGTGACTCGCGGCCCCAGCACCTTTTGGCCGCCGTGAGTCAGATCGCCGCTCTGGGCGGTTACATAGATGACCGGCACGTCGCGCTTGGATCGGATTTGGCGGGCTGCTTCGATTCCGTCCATAGAGCCCATGAGGCGAACGTCCATCAGGATAAGATCGGGTTCTAATTGATCTGCCTTGGCGACTGCTTCTTCTCCTGAATCGGCGGTTCCCACAATCAAATAGTCGAGCTGCTTCAAATGACGGCGCAAATCCAGTTGAATGATCTGATCGTCTTCGACGACGAGAATGCGTGCTTTCAAGAAGTCGTGACTCCTCGGGTTAACTCGGTCGATCGGGGAATGAGATCTCGAAGCGAGTTCCAGAAGTGCGATCCACGTGCACGGTCCCATTGAGTTGGCGGGTCAAAACCTGTACGAGCTGGAGACCCAGCGATTCGGCGTCTTTCCAATCCAGATTTTCGGGCAGTCCTATTCCGTCGTCCTCCACGACGAGCATACATTGTTCGACGCCGCACTCCAAAGACACTTTAATAGCGCCGGGGCGGCGATCGGGGAAGGCGTGTTTCAGCGAATTGGTGATCAACTCATTGGTCAGGAGTCCGCATGGGATGGCCTGGCTGACGTCCAAAGTTGCGTGGCTCACGTCAACGGCAAGATGCAACGCGCTCTCGGTTAATCCGTAGAAAGAGAAAAGATCGCGAGCCAAACGATTCAGGTAAGCGGCGAAATCGACCCGCGCCAAATCGGGAGAGCGATAGAGCAACTCGTGAATACCGGCGATGGCCTGCACGCGGTTTCGAGCTTCCTCAAACATT
>JAVKSW010000309.1:0-4151 GCA_039583505.1 Bryobacteraceae bacterium
ACCGGCTCCGACACCTCGCCGGGCTGCAGCTGTGCGATGACACCCTTGATGTCCGCCGGCAGGTTCGTGTCGCCCATTGTGACAGTACCTAAATCGCCGCCTCGCACGGAAGATTGTTGCTGGTCGGACTCGGTCCGCGCCAAAGCCGTGAAATCGCCGCCATCTTTAATTTTCTTTTCAACATCGCTGGCTTTCTGTTGCGCTTCCGCTTCCGTTCGCGGCGCGGTCGCGCCCGAAGAAGGCGTGCCCGGAGGATTGAATGCAATCAGAATTCCGCCTAGCTTTATCTGCTGGAAATCAGGCTGATGCGCATCATAGTACTGCTTGGCTGGATCGCCCGGCGCGGTGGTGGAGTTTGTAGATAACTGGTTGATATAAGCCTGGGCCAGGAGTTGCGTGCGCTCGAGTTGCAGCCGCTGCTTCCATGGCTCCTGTTCATCCAGCTTCAATTTCTCCGCCCGATCGGCAAATTGGTCGATCATATACACACGCTCCAGCAGGTTCGACAAGCTGGGTGCCGCCCGCCTTTGCTCGTCAGGCACTTGTTTGAGCAGCTTAGCGGCTTCTTGTGCCGTGACCTGGTGGCCGTTGATCGTGGCTACAATCTTGCTGGGGTCCTGTTGCGCGACCGCATCCGGGCCTCTCACCTTCAATTGGCCACTTCCTGCCGGAGGAGGCGCTTGCGTCGCCGGGGTCTGGCTACTCGACCCCGAAGAATTATTCGCTGAAGGAGTCTTGGCTGGTGAGGATGTTCCCTGTGCCGACAGAAGCATGCCACAGGAACAGATAGCAATTACAAATACACTACTTTTCATTCAAATAAGGTCGATTCTATTCCTCCAACTCTAACATGAGAATGTGAGCCGGTCGCTCCGGCTGCTACGGTTGTACGGAGGCCTTCTTCAGATTCGCGCTGGTCCGGGCTTTCGCGGCTCCGTCCACCTGGATGTTATTGACGACTTCTACGGCCCCGGCCGTTCTGGCCATGCGTGTGGCTGATCCTTTATGTTGAGGGACGTTCGTCGTTCCTTCCCAGGTCACGACGCCGCGCTGTACGTGAAAGCGGAATCCATCCTTGCCGATTTTAGATTTCGCCAGTTTGGTGCGAATACTGGCTTCAATCTGTGCATCGCTCGGAGTTGCGGCACGTTGCGCGGTCATCGTTCGCGGCGAAGAGCGGGCATAAACCGGGGCGGCGAGTCCGGCACCAAGGACAGCCGCAGCGGCAAAGAACAGTAGCAAGCGTTTCATATACGTTTCCTCGTGGTCAACAGATGAGTGCAAGCACGAGCCTGTTATTCGCACCTTCCGCGAATCTGGCAGGTACGAACGATTCTTCGAGGGCACCGACGCGCAGAAACCATAAAACAAAAGGAGCGTCGATCGGCACTCCTTTTGCACACGAAAGCGGTAATCGGGATAGGACGGCTTATCTGCGATCGTGGTGGTCTTCGCGACCGTGGTCTTCGCGACCGCGGTCTCCGCGCCCTCTAATCTCATGGCGCTCCACGCGCGGTCCGTCATAACGCGCCCGCGGAACAAAATAGGGGTGAACGTAATTTCCCCGGTTGGCCCAGGTTCTGACAAACGGACGTCGGTCGACAAGGATGCTATGTTCCCTCCATCCGAAACCCACGCCACCCCAGCCCCAGGGAGCGAATGAAGCTCCGATAGTGATACCGGGACCCCATCGGATGGCCGCGCCCGCAACGAAACCGGCGCGGGGCCGTGCATACACCACGTAAGGATCGTAGAACGGAACGTAATAGTAGCCCGGATTCACCGGCGCAATCTCAATGTCGCCCGGTCCGGCGTACTCCACTCGCTCGTATTGGTTCGATTGCAAATAGTGGTAGTTGTACGCTTCCTGACGGTCACGCTGAACGGCATCCATAACGTCACCGCGTTGCGCCAGGACCGCGTTGCCGAGCTGCTGTGTCCAGCCCATGTTCCGCGCCATATAATCCAGCACTTGCGGAAAGGGAAGCAGAGCAATGACGCTCTGGTCCCACGGAAGCCGATCTTCCTGGATGGCTTGCGCCAATTCCTCGCCGCGCATCTGGCTGTGCTCATTGGCCCAACCGGCCGCCTCGGGGATCTCGTTGAAATAGGTGGAAGCGGTTAAAACCTGAGCTAGTAAGCCATCGGGATACAGAGCAATTGGCCCAACCATCTGATCCAACTGCTGCGGGGCCATGATCGGCGGTTGTTGCCCATACTGCCCCGCTGGGTACTGCGGTGGTGGATACTGCCCCTGTTGCGGGTACTGCCCTTGCGGTGGGTACTGCCCTTGTGGCGGATATTGCCCTTGTGGCCCTTGCGGCGGGTATTGACCCTGCTGCGGATACTGCGGCGGTGGCGGCTGCTGCGGATATTGTTGTGTCTGGGGATATTGTTGCTGTTGCTGTGGATACGTCTGCGGATATTGGTCTTGAGCGAAGCTGGGGGCCACCGCGAAACCCGCGGCCAAAACGCCACCCAGCATAGTTGATAAAAAAGTCTTGGTTCGCATTCTGTGCAACTCTCCTATCGGCGGCTTAGAACTTTCACTTTAGGACGCGCCTGTCTGATGGACGCTTGAGGGCCGTTTTCAGATACCGAGCGGACCTGCTCAAGCCATTAAGCCTCGTTAAGTAACTTAGATATGAGAGGCTTAGTCGGGTATCCTTTGATCTTCATGGCGCATCCACTCCTGAGAAACCATCGATGAGAAAGGTACGTATTCTCACACCTGCACTCGCATTGTTAATTCCACTGATTGCTGCTGCCGCTATTTGGGCCAATGCTGAATCTGACCCCGCGCCACACGCTGCAAGCGTCGATCCCAACGCGATGAGCATTGATCTGGACCGCGGCGCGTCAGGCTTGTCGCGATGGCTTGCGGCGATCCGCACGCGCGCGAGCATGCTCATGATCACGGCCCACGCGGACGATGAGGACGGAGGTCTGCTTGCGTATCAGACTCGCGGCCTCGGCGCACGCGCGGCATTGATGACGCTCACCCGCGGCGAAGGCGGCCAGAACGTCATGACCATGGATCTATACGACGCTCTCGGTCTGATGCGCACGCAGGAGCTGCTCACTTCCGATCGTTACTACGGCGCGGACCAATACTGGGGCCGCGAAATTGATTACGGCTTCTCGAAGACGCGGGAAGAAGCGCTGGAGAAGTGGGGCTACGATCGAGTCCTGTCCGATGTGGTTCGCGTAGTGCGGATGACGCGGCCCCTCGTTATTACTTCGGTCTTCATTGGCGCTCCCACCGATGGCCATGGCAATCATCAGGTCTCGGGACAAATGGCGCAGGAAGCATTCGTCGCGGCCGCGGATCCCAACCGTTTCCCGGAACAGATTCGCGAAGGCCTGCGGCCGTGGCAGCCGCTGAAGGTCTACTGCAGAGTTCCTTTTTTTGAGCCCACCAAGGAGCACACCATTTACGACTATGCCACCGACAAATATGTGCCGCTGCGGTTCTTCGATTACGTGAACAAGACCTGGAGCACCGAGCCGCCGGTCGCAAATTATGGTGTCGCGGAAGGCACGGAAGATCGAGTGGCCGGGTTGTCGTTCCTGCAAATTGGCCGTGAGGGTTGGGGATATCAAAAGAGTCAAAACGGTGGCGGAACCATACCTCAGCCGTCGTTTAATACGGTCCCGTACCACCGTTATGGGTCGCACGTTTCGGCTCCCCAGAAGGAGAACTCACTCTACGACGGAATCGATATTTCGCTGATGGGAATTGCGAGCCTGGCGACCGGCGACACAACGTTACTGAAGCAAGGGCTGCAGCGCATTTCGCAGATTGCCGACGACGCTTACGCCCGCTACAAGCCCGATTCACCGGGCAGTATCGCCCCTTCTTTAGCCGACGGTCTGAAAGCCACCCGCTCGCTTCTCGAGCAAGTGCGTAAAAGCAATTTGCCTGAACCGGGCAAAGCCGATGTCGATTTTGAGCTGCGTCAAAAAGAGCATCAGTTCGAAAAGGCGCTCACGCTGGCACTGGGCGTTTCATTCGATACTGTAGTTGCACCTGAGCATGAGCCCACCGGACCCTTTGCCCGCTTCGGCGGGGCGTCAACCACGTTCATGATCGCCATTCCGGGCCAATCCTTCGGAGTACAAACGCATTTGGTCAATGAAGGATCGGAAGC
>JAVKSW010000310.1:0-4139 GCA_039583505.1 Bryobacteraceae bacterium
CCATTCCGGTGATGGCAAAGGTGCGCATCGGTCATTTCACGGAAGCGCGAATTCTCGAGGTGCTGGGCGTCGATTACATCGACGAGAGCGAAGTTCTGACGCCGGCCGATGAAGAGCACCACGTGGACAAGCAGGATTTCAAGGTTCCTTTCGTGTGCGGCGCGAGAAATTTGGGGGAAGCGCTGCGGCGCATCGCCGAGGGTGCGGCAATGATTCGGACTAAAGGCGAAGCCGGATCGGGAAACATCGTGGAAGCCGTGCGGCACATCCGGACCATTGTGAAAGAGATGAAACAACTCACGGTGCTCGGCAAGGAAGAGCTGGTGCATGAGGCGAAGAATCTGCAGGCTCCGCTCGAGCTGGTGCAGTATGTTGCACAAAACGGCAGATTGCCGGTACCCAACTTCTCCGCGGGCGGAATCGCCACTCCGGCGGATGCGGCCCTGGTGATGCAACTGGGCGCGGAAGCCGTGTTTGTCGGATCTGGCATTTTCAAATCTTCCGATCCGGAAGCGCGCGCGAAAGCCATTGTGAAGGCGGCCACGTATTATCAGGATCCGATAAAGCTGCTCGAGGCCAGCGAAGAACTGGGCGAGGCCATGCCCGGGCTGGACGTTTCAAAGATGCAGGAATCCGAACTGATGCAGGTGCGCGGCTGGTAGTCACTTCCGAGGTCCTGGCGGGCCGGAACTGAAGTCATGAAAGCACGGATCGGTGTGCTCGCATTGCAAGGCGATTTCGAGGCCCATCGGAGAGCGATCGAGAGTGCGGGCGGGGAAGCTTTCGAAGTGCGAACGGCGGCGGAGCTGGCGGGAGTGGATGGGCTGATCATTCCGGGTGGCGAAAGCACCACCATGCTGAAGCTGCTGGAGCTCGAGAACCTGTTTGAGCCGCTGGCGGAGTTCGGGAGAAAGAAGCCGGTGTTTGGAACATGCGCAGGCGCAATCCTGCTGGCGAGCGAGGTGGTCAACCCTCCGCAGGCGTCGCTTGGGCTGCTGGACCTTACGGTCGAGCGAAACGGGTATGGGCGCCAGATCGACAGCAGGATCGCCGAGATCGATGTGGAGGGGCAGCGGTCGGAGGCGGTGTTCATACGCGCTCCAATTATTTTGCGAGTCGGCCCGCAGACAAAGGTGCTGGCGAAGTACTTGGACGCCCCCGTGCTCGTGGAGCAGGGCAGGCATCTGGCGGCAACATTTCACCCCGAATTGAGCGCCGGGGGAGGAATTCACAGGCGGTTTGTAGAGAAAGTCGAGGCAGAAAAAAACTCCGCAGAAAAAAACTCCAGTGCAGAAAAGCAAGAGTAACCGCTTCGCTAAACTGGAAGCACGTGAAAAGGGTGCTTTTTCTTTGTATTGGTAACTCCTGCCGCAGTCAGATGGCGGAGGGGTTTGCACGGCGGTACGGATCGGACGTCCTCGAGCCGTTCAGCGCGGGCTTGTCGCCAGCCGGGATTGTTCAGCCGCTTACCAAGAAGGTGATGGAGGCGAAGAACATCAGGATCGACGAGCACTACCCGAAGAGCCTCGATTCAGTGGACGTTTCCAGCTTCGACCTGATCGTGAATATGAGCGGGGCAAAGCTTCCCAGCCGGTTGCCGATCGAAGTTCAGGACTGGAAGGTAGAGGATCCGATCTCGAAGAGTGAAGAGACGTACGTTACGGTACGTGACCAGATCGAAATGGCGGTCATGCGGCTGATACTCGATCTGCGCAAGGAAGCGCGCAACAGTGAAAGCGCCGGGGAACCGTCGCCTTCGGCGCGGACGGCGCGCCGGTCCAGATAGGCAAGCGTCTCAATTTAAGTGGGTCGAGTAAGGATGTAATCGGTAGGCGATCACTTCCGACTGGGTCGCACCCCCGACGAATGTCGTGGCGCGGAGGAAAATTTCAAAATAGCGAGGTGGACCTGCAGGATCAATGCCGATGGTCTTCAGTGTCTTCGCCAGTCCCGATTTACTTAGGAGGAACTCGCCCGCGGCGCTGGTAGATTCCGCCGTTGTCCCAGCCAACAAGAGAATACTCCCGGTATCGGAAGAAGTATTGGGGAGAAACGCCACTTGCGCGTAAGTGCGGTTCAGCTTATCGTCTTGCGGACCGGGATACGTGGGCAACTCTCCCTTATGCGGAGATCTGTTCCGAAACTCAATCCCGCACCTAGGGTCGAAGTCGAATTGAAAGTTTAACTGGTTGGCATAGAGATCCGCCCAAGGATTGCTTATCGGACTGCCGAGCAGGACAATGTTGTGGCTCTTGAAATCCGCCAGCACAAGCTGGCGTCCCGACCGCAGAAACGTGTGTTGCAGGAACTTTGCATTTCTCTTCAGGATCAGCCCGGCGATCGCCATTTCGGCACCATCCGTATATTGGGCCCGGTTCAAACGTTCAATCAAATCAGGAGGAGAAAGATGTGGGATCGGGGGATAAGCTCGCACAAGATAGTCGTTCAGGGTGAGACGGCGCGCCTCCAATTCCGAGATTTGCAGGAAGGCCGTGTCGCTGGTGACGATAAAAGTGTCTTGTCTGTTATCGAACAACGCGGAAAACGGCAGCGTCTCCGCACTGGGAGACATTGTATTCAAGCCGCCGGCGCTGCCCGGATACCAATGGACGGCCAGCGCGCTGGCCAGGGCAGCCAAAATTCCCAGGCACACGCAAGCGATGGTAAGCATGCGGAGAGAGAGCCTGGTCCGGCTCGGCTGTTGCCCGGGCGCAAGCTCCAGAGATGGCGACCGGGGCTCTGTGACGGCTACGCTCGTCTTTAGAACTGACGCGATTTCTCTTTCCGGCTGCGGTCGGGGCTCGAAGGCGAGGGAATATCCCCCTTTCGGCATGGTGATCAGGACAGTTTCGTCCAACCCCTCTGTCTCGAAGTATTTCTCCAGGCGCTTGCGCAGATTCCGCGCCTCCGCCCGGACAATACTGTCCTGCACATCGTAGTATTCGCCCTTGCGCTGAAAGACCTTTTCCGCGATTACATGCTCGCGGACATCGCCCAAGCGGTCACCGAGCGTGCAGTCGCCCGCATACAGCAGAAACTCACGCAGCCGTGGAGATTTCCGGAAAAAATTGCTTTCAGCCACCCGGGTTATCAACTGCTGCTTGGCTTCGGTGCTCAATTCTTCTGTCGAGACCAACGTTTCACCCCAGGTTTAGGAGAGATCATAGCAGGCTCCGAGCCCAGAGACCGAAGGAGTCAAAGGATACACTGTTCAAACCTCAGTGTTTTACCGTAAAAAGCGCGGCGCCACTTAGGCCGCGCCGCTCGCGAAGGGCACCATAATCGGGCGCCGCCCAACTATTCACCGTCAATTCACTTCCAACCGGCACACGGAATCCGCTACATTTCCCGTAATCAGTTCCATGATCGGAACCAGGTTCTTTCGAGGAGATTCCCACGTGTTGAAAAGCCAAGTCCGTCGACTGATGGTTTTGCTGGTAGTCACGTATGTTTGTTGCTTTGGCCTGGCGGCCCAGGAATTTCGTGCGAGCATGACGGGCACAGTAACCGATCCGTCCGGGGCTACTGTTCCCAATGCCACGGTTGACGCTGTCAACAACAGCACACAACAGCGGTACACGACCACGACGACCGGCACGGGCGCTTATTTCATTCCTTACCTGCTTCCCGGCACCTACACGGTCACCGTGACGGCGCCAGGGTTCAAAGTGCAAAAGCAGGACAATGTGCTCCTCCAGGCGAGCGAATCCAGAGGGCTGAACTTCGCTCTTCAAGTGGGCGCCTCCTCACAAACCGTTGACGTATCCGCGGCTCCGCCGCTCATCGAGGCGGCCAATGGATCTGGGGGCACGGTCCTGACCGAGCGGGAACTCGAGAACGTTCCGCTGAACGGGCGCCAGGTTTATACGTTGATCGGTACAACTCCCGGCTCGCAGTTCCTGCAAACCCAGTTTGGTGCACAAGGCTATTCCGGCACCCGTAGCTGGGATGTCTCCAACAACTACACGATCGGCGGCGGCGTGCAGGGATACCAGCAATTTACTTTGGACGGCGCCAACATCACACTGCAGGCGCACGGATCGCAGGGGACTTGGCAGTTCGCTCCCAATGTCGATGCCCTTCAGGAAGTCAACATCATGACCACCACATACGATGCGCGATACGGGCGGACCGGTGGC